>JAZNIG010000074.1:0-4931 GCA_045577355.1 Faecousia sp.
GTGACGCCTGCCTCTGTCAGGCCCTTCAGAAGCTTCGGAAGTTCTTCTATCCGGGCTTCGTGATTTCCCGGTACATAGTAGCAGGGAGCGATTTTGGAAGCCTGTTCCGCGAACCGAACTGCCACGTCCATTTTCAGTTTCCGGCAGTCGATGAGGTCGCCGGTCAGAACAATGATATCAGGCGCTGCTTCTTTCAGTGCCGTCAGCAGTTTTTCATTTCCGTTTCCAAAGGCAGTATTATGCAGATCGGAAATCTGGGCAATCCGGAATCCCTCAAAACCTTCGGGCAGGCGGCGGCTGGAAACTGAATATTCCGTGGTCTCAAGTGCAGAATTCCCCCAGAGCAGCCACCCTGTCAATATCACACCGGCAGTGCCCAGTAAGAGCTTCTTTCTGCTCATTCTTCCAGCAGGCAGACGGCATGGCAGGACATTCCACTGCCGTCACCGGTGAAGCCCAGTCGCTCTTCGGTAGTAGCCTTTACATTCACCCGGCTCGTTTCAATCCCCAGATCTGTCGCAATATTTTCCATCATTTGCGGGATATAATCCTTTAGCTTGGGTTTTTGGGCGATCATGGTCACATCGAGATTGCCTACCCGGTAGCCAGCCATCGTAAGCTTCTTCCCAACCTCCCGCAAAAGCTGCCGGGAGTCCGCGCCCTTGTAGGCCGGGTCTGTATCCGGAAAATGGTATCCGATATCCCGCAGAGCCGCAGCACCCAGCAGGGCATCCATCACCGCATGCAGCAGTACATCCGCATCGGAATGGCCGTCAAGCCCCAATTCATAGGGAATCCGCACCCCACCCAAGATCAAAGCCCTGCCCTCCACCAGCCGGTGTACATCGTATCCGTGTCCGATCCTCATTCCGTTTCCTCCATCAGCGTCTCTGCGATTTTCAGATCGATGGGTGTGGTCACCTTGATATTCCGCTCGTCACCTTCCACGATCTTCACAGACATCCCCAGCCGCTCCACGGCAGAGCAATCGTCTGTAATTTCCGCACCGTCTTCCCGCGCCTTTTTCAGCGCGCTTCTCAGCAGATCCAAATCAAATACCTGCGGTGTCTGGACTGCCTGCAGTTTGCTCCTGTCCGGCGTAGCCGCCACTACGCCGCCCTTTACGACCTTAACGGTATCCTTCACCGGTACAGCCGGAGCAGCCGCCCCATAGGTATTGGCCGCCCGCACCACCCGATCAATGACCTGCCAGGTGATCAGCGGTCTTGCGCCATCCTGAATGGCTGCCAGCTTCACTCGCTCAGACAGGGCGTTCAAGCCGTTACTGACCGACTCCGGACGGCTATCCCCTCCAGCGACCACCGCTCTGACCTTGTCAAACTGCCGGCACAGGGTCATAATGGGCCGCAGCAGATCCTCTCTGGTTACGATCACAATTTCCCGGATCGCGTCACAATTCTGAAAAGCCCGGACAGTGTGCACGATCATTGGCTCTCCTCTGAGGATCGCCATTACCTTATCAATACCGCCCATACGGGAAGCCGTACCGGCTGCTACGATCACCGCACCGCAGTACTTGAGCGGCAGCGCTTTCCTGCCGATCCGGGTTAAATTTTTAAACTTCATGCTTATAGCTCCTTAACCAGCTTCTTAAAATATGCTCCCCGTTCCATAAAGTTCTTAAACTGATCAAACGCGGCACAGGCAGGACTCATCAGCACCACATCTCCATTTTCTGCGGCTTGGGCTGCTGCATGGACCGCGGATGTAAAATCGCCGCAATCAATTATTTCAGGGTGTCCGGGGGTGTAATCCGGACAGCTTTCCATAGCAGCCCGGATCTGCGCCCCGGTGGCACCGTTTAAAAACAAATTTTTTACACTCCGGCAGATATAAGGACACATCGCGTCAAAGGGAATATGCTTATCATAGCCGCCGGCGATCAGTAAAACCTTCTGGTTGAAGCTATTCAGGCCCGCAATCGTACGGCTGGGCGAGGACGCAATGGAATCGTTATAAAACCGCACGCCATCCTTGACCCGTACCAGCTCGATCCGGTGCTCTACGCCACCGAAGTTTTTTGCAACATGGCAGATTACATCATCCTCCACAATGCCCTCCACTGCCAAAATCGCGGCCATATAATTCTCCACATTATGGACTCCGGGGATCAAAATATCAGCAATGTTCAGCACCGGCACACTGCCCCGAAAAATCACTCCGTCCTGCAAAAACACATCCGCCTTTGCCTGCCGGGAAAATTTCTTTGTGCTGCCGTTGCCGGTAAAGCTGTCTGTGATGGCATTGTCCCCGTTGAGGATCAGCTTGTGCGTCTTGTCCTGGAACGCAAAAATATTTTTCTTCGCGGCAACATATTCGTCCATATCCTTGTGTACATCCAGATGATTGGGGGACAGATTGGTAATCACCGCCACATGGGGACTATGGGTCATGTCCATGAGCTGGAAGGAGCTTAGCTCCACGACCGCAAAATCTGTCCGCTTCATTTGCCGGCAAAGAGGCAGCAGGGGCGTTCCGATATTGCCACCCAGCCAGACAGTTTTGCCCGCTGCTTTCAGCATCTCGGCAATTATGGTTGTGGTAGTTGTCTTACCGTCTGACCCAGTCACAGCCAAAATGGTACACGGACACAGATGAAAGAAGACCTCCATTTCGCTGGTAACCACCGCACCGTCAGCACGCAGCCGCTCCAGGGCCGGATTGGCCGGATGCATACCGGGTGTACGGAATACCAGGTCTGCCGTCAATCCATCCAGGTAGCCCTCGCCCACTTGCAGGATACAGCCCTGCTTTTCCAATTCCAGAATCTCTGCGTCCAATTTTTCCCGGGGATTTTTGTCACAGCCAACTACGGCACAGCCATACTCCAACAGCAGCCGCACCAATGGCCGGTTGCTGACGCCCAGACCCAACACCGCGATTTTCTTTCCTTTTAAAGATCGGAAATATTGATCAAATTCTGTTGCCATTATAAACACCTCTGTTACCAAACAGTCAAATTTGTATAGCTGTTTCAAATCCCCATTGTAGGGCGGGGGCTTGCTCCCGCCGTTTAAAATAGCAGGTTATCGGGCGGTGGGAGCAAGCCCCCGCCCTACAACGGATGTGCTAAAACTGCCCGAGAAACAAAAATTTGACTTTCTCATTTTATATAGTATATCCTCTCAGAAAAGAATTTGCAAGACATTTGACAATCTGCGTTCTGTGCAGTACAATATTCCCGCGACCAGGTTGGACAGCCGCGGCTGGACCGCGAAAGCGCCCAGGTGAGGAAAGTCCGGGCTCCACAGGGCAAGGATAACAGGTAACGCCTGCCGGGGGTGACCCCAGGACAAGTGCAACAGAGATATGTCGCCGTCCGCAAGGGCGGCAAGAGTGAAAAGGCGGTGTAAGAGACCACCCGCCCCATGGGAACATTGGGGTGCTGTAAACTCTATCCGGAGCAACGCCGTGGAGGAACATCAAGGTCGGCCCGACCGTTCCGAGGAGGCGGCTTGATCCCGGGAGCGATCCCGGGACTAGATAGATGGCTGTCAAAACAGAACCCGGCTTATAGACCTGTGTCGCAACGAAGCTTATGGGCGTGTTGCTTTTGGCAATACGCCCTTTCCTTTATAAAAGCCTATACGGAAGGATATTCTATGATCGCCAATTACCACACCCATACACCCCGATGCCGCCACGCATGGGGAGATGAAGAAGCATATATTGAAAATGCCATCCAGCGAGGTCTAAAAATTTTTGGATTTTCAGACCACACACCCCAATGGTTTCCCGGCAGCTACTACAGCCGGATGCGCATGTATCCCCAGGAGCTTCCTGAATACTGTGCCACAGTCCGCTCTCTGCAGAAAGAATATGCAGGGCAGTTAGAGATCCCACTGGGTCTGGAAGTGGAGTACTATCCTGCTATATTTCCTGACCTGATTTCCCGCCTGCGGGATCAGGGCATTGACTACCTGTTGCTGGGGCAGCATTGGATCGGCAACGAAATGGACGAACCCTACAGCGGTGCCCCTACGGAAGAGGAATCCATTCTCCGGCGCTACTGCGATCAGGCCATCGCCGCCATGGAGACCGGCCTGTTTACCTACCTTGCCCATCCGGATCTGATCCACTTTGTGGGGGATCCAAACATCTATGATGCCCATATGCGCAGGCTGTGCCGCACAGCGAAAGCTACGAACACCCCTTTGGAAATTAATTTTCTTGGAATTTCCGGCAACCGTAATTACCCGGATATGCGGCTGTGGGCACTGGCTGCAGAGGAAGATTGCCAGGTAACATTTGGTATTGATGCCCACTGCCCAGAGCACGTGCTCGACACGGAACCGGAAACAAAAGCCCGGCAAATCGTAAACCAATTTGGTCTGGAATTGCTGGAAACTGTTCCGCTCAGAAAAATCGGATAAGCAAAACGCACCGCCAACCAGCGGTGCGTTTTATGTCAGAATACTCTTTAGTTCCTCAAATAGTCTGCAGCCGCAAAAAAAGCTGTAGCAGCGGTATTACTTTCTATCATACTTAAATATAGATTTTGTTCTTCAAGATTATCTGTAATCATTTTTGCTTTCTGTTTCATATATGTAGCATACTCACGCTGCTCTTCAATTGCCATTCGCTGATTAGCAATCATAATGCGTTGATTAACAATTGTTTGAGCCTGCATTTCAATCATTTCTTCAAGTTTATCTTTGATTTGCTCTAACACACAAGTATTGATAGCAGCATCTAAATCATCCAGCCTACTATACTTAAAATAATCATATAAATACATTGCAACATACTTGTTTCTATATTGCATTGGCAGTACATTCGCTTGGTATACTTGATTTAAAACCTCTTGACATTTCTTCAAATCCTTATTGTATCGAGCAAAGTCATCACGCAACTGCGGTAATTTTTGTTTATTCCATTCGTTCTGCGCATCAATTTTCTTTTTCTTTTTT
>JAZNIG010000075.1:0-14488 GCA_045577355.1 Faecousia sp.
GCACAACCTTGATATTTTTGTAGCGGCTCATTGCAGAGATCAAGGAATGGACAGTTCTGCCATATTTCAGGTCACCGCAGCAGCCGACAGTCAGATTGTCCAGTCTGCCCAGCTCCCGATAGATGGTCAAAAGGTCTGCCAGGGTCTGGGTGGGATGGCAATGGCCGCCGTCACCTGCATTGATTACCGGAATGGAAGCCGCCCTGGCTGCCACATAAGGTGCGCCTTCCTTGGGATGGCGCATAGCCATAATGTCTGCATAGCAGCTGATCATCTTAGCGGTATCGGAAATGCTCTCTCCCTTTGCAGCGGAGGAGGAACTGGCTTCACTAAAGCCGATCACATTGCCGCCCAGCTCCAGCATGGCCGCCTCAAAGCTCAGGCGGGTACGGGTGGAGGGCTCAAAGAACAAGGTTGCCAGCTTCTTGCCGCGGCAGCAATCTGCATACTTTTCCGGGTTTTCACTGATATCACAGGCAGTCTGCAGCAGCTCGTCCAGTTCCTCTACGGAAAAATCAACAATATCGATCAGACTTCTCATGCCTTTGCTCCATTCACAGCCAGGTAGTTCTTGATCCGCGCAACACTTTCAGCGTTGGCAGGATCCTCTTCCAGGAACTCGATAATATCATACACATCCACTACGGAGTATACGGGGAAGCCAAACTCCTCCTCTACCTCTGCCATGGCGGATTTCTCAGTTTTGCCCTTTTCCTTCCGGTCCACCATCACAAAGGTTGCTGCGACCTTCACGCCCTGCAGACCGCTGAGAATGCTCATGCTCTCACGGATGGCAGTACCGGCCGTGATCACATCCTCAACGATGACCACTTCCTCGCCTGCAGCGGGAACATAACCCACAAATACGCCGCCCTCGCCGTGGTCCTTCACCTCTTTACGGTTAAAGAAGAAGGGAACATCCAGGCCGTTCTTTGCAAGTGCAACCGCAGCGGAAACCGCAATGGAAATACCCTTATAGGCAGGTCCGTACAACACGGTTTTCTTCTTGCCTACCTTCTCAAAATACGCCTTGGCATAAAACTCCCCCAGCTTTGCGATCTCTTCGCCGGTCTTGATCTGGCCCGCATTGATAAAATACGGGATCTTACGGCCGCTCTTGGCGGTAAAGTCACCAAACTTCAGTACGCCTGCATCCTGCAGGAACTGAATAAATTCTCTTTTATACGCTTCCATTATATATCTCCTTCAACACTAAATATTTCATCTTCGATATTTCTGCGTTTAAACAAATACAACGCCAAACAAATACTATACAGAATATTGGGCACAACAAACCACGTCATTTCCAAATCAAGCAACAAACAGAGCAAAGAATATAACGCAATATCAGCTACAGCAATCATAAACAAAATAAAGTATTTTCTCTTAACATGTGCATAAATACTAAATCCAAGTATCACTGCAAACATCACTGCAGATACACCCACACAAAGCCGAACCGTTGATGTACTCATTTCTCCAAAATAGCCTCCAAACAGGCCATACATCAGCATATAAAAGAACGATTTAGGTCCGAAGGCAGCCAAATATAACATATCCACAGAAGAAAAAATCGTTCCAAGTACACTGATCGGCATAACAGCCAAATAGAGATATGAAAGAATCCGTAACGGCCAACCTAGTGTTTTCTCCTTCATTGCTGTACCTCCTTTGGTGTATATTCGAGGGAGATTGCCACGCCAGTGTGCGCACTGGCTCGCAATGACAGTCGTTGTTCCGTTCAGTCGCAAAATTCTGCCACGCAGCGCTCGTAAGCGGCAACCGGATCAGCGGCGGCAGTGATAGGACGGCCCACCACAATATAATCAGAGCCGATCAGCTTGGCCTGTGCAGGGGTCATCACCCGCTTCTGATCACCCACATCGCCGTCCGCAAAGCGCACGCCAGGGGTAATGGTCAAAAAGTCCTTACCGCAGGTATCATGTACCTTGCCTGCCTCCAAGGGAGAGCAGACGATGCCGTCCAGGCCTGCATTCTTCGCCGTCTTGGCGTAATGCATAACCACCTGATCAATGGGTTCCTTGATCAGGATGTCTCGCTCCATCGCCTCCTGATCGGTGGAAGTGAGCTGGGTCACAGCAATCAGCAAAGGCCGGCTTCCGTCAGGCCGGGTCAGGCCCTCCAGTGCCCCCTGCATCATCGCAGTCGTGCCGGCAGCATGGAGATTGGTAATGTCCACATCCAGATTGGACAGGACCGCCATGGCTTTCTTGACTGTGTTGGGAATATCATGGAGCTTCAGATCCAAAAAGATCTTATGGCCTCTTGCCTTGATCTGCCGGACAATCGAAGGTCCCTCCGCATAGAACAGCTCCATGCCGATCTTTACAAAGGGCTTCCGCCCGGTGAATTTGTCCAAAAACTGAAAAGTCTGCTCTGCGCTTGCAAAATCGCAGGCAACAATTACGTCCTTACCCATTTCTTGCCCCTCCTATAATTTCACTTAATGTATTGATCCTGTATTCGTCCATGTCCCGTGGAAGGTCCGCAATGATATCCCGGCAGGCATAGGGGTTGACCAGATTGGCCGCGCCAACCTCTACCGCAGTCGCGCCGGCCAGCATCATTTCGATCACATCCTCGGCGCTGCTCACGCCGCCCATACCCACAACAGGAACTTTTACTGCACCAGCCACCTGATAAACCATCCGCAGAGCCACCGGGAAGATAGCAGAGCCGGAAAAACCGCCCATTTTATTGGCAATGACCGGCTTGCGGCTGCGCAGATCGATCCGCATGCCCAGCATGGTGTTGATCAGGCTGATGCCGTCTGCACCCGCATCCTCACAGGCCTTGGCAATGGACACGATGTCTGTCACATTTGGGCTGAGCTTCACGATCACAGGCTTGGTGGTGACCTTTTTCACTGCCGCAGTCACCTCCGCGGCAGCCTTGGGGTCTGTGCCGAAGCTCATGCCGCCGCCGTGTACGTTGGGACAGCTCACATTCACTTCCAGCCAGCCCACCTGCTTCTCTTTGTCCAGCTTTTGGCAGGTGTAGGCGTAGTCCTCTATGGAAAAGCCGCTTACATTGGCCATCACAGGCTTGTGGAAGCATTTTTTCAGCTCCGGCAGTTCCTGTGTAATCACCTTTTCCACACCAGGATTCTGCAGGCCTACCGCATTGATCATTCCAGCAGTACATTCGGCGATCCGGGGTGTTGGATTTCCGAAGCGAGGATCTTTTGTTGTTCCTTTAAAGGAAAATGTACCTAAACAGTTAATGTCATAAAGCTCAGCATACTCATAGCCGTAACCAAACGTACCGGAAGCGGGGATCACAGGGTTATCCAGTTCGATTCCGCACAGATTTACACTTAGTCTTCCCACAGGATCTCCTCCTTTTTCATAACCGGACCTTCTTTGCAGATGCGTTTATAGCCGGTGATAGTCTTGCAGGAGCAGCCCATACAGGCGCCAAAACCGCAGCCCATGCGCTTTTCAAAGCTCATTTGCCCGGAGGTCCGGGACGCTTTGTAAATAGCCTTCAGCATGGGCTCAGGGCCGCAAGTGTAAAAATAGCTGTAATCCAAGCCTTTCAGCGCATCGGTCACAAAGCCCTTCATGCCGTAAGAGCCATCCACCGTTGTCACCGTCACGTCTGCGCCCAACGCTTTAAAGGCATCCTCATAAAAGACTTCTGCCGCCGTATTAAAGCCCAGGATCACCTGCACCTGTTTACCTTGCTCGATCAACCGTCTGGCGAGCAGGTACATAGGTGGCACACCAACACCGCCGCCAAGCAGCACAGGCCGCTCCCCCGCCAGCGTCAGGTCATAGCCGTTGTCAAGTCCTGTTAGCAGATCCAGCTTTCCAGAGGTCATCCGGGCCATCTGCTTCGTTCCCTTGCCTACGGCTTTGTATATGATCGTCAGCAGTTCCCCCTGCACGTCACACACGGAGATAGGCCGGCGCAGATACAGGCCCTCCAGCAGAATATTCACAAACTGCCCCGGTGCGGTAATGGCAGAAGTGTCCCCCCGGAGGACCATTCTATATACACTGTCTGTTAAGGCAGTGTTTTCTACAATTTCAAAAAAACCTTGCTTCATGGTATTTTTCCCTTCTGTTGAAATGACAGGGGCGGAGAATCCTCCGCCCCTGCGGGAAGTGATTTCTTACGCGTCGATAGTAGAGATGGTCAGCGTGGTTTCCTCCAACACATCCAGCAGAACCTTCACCGTATCCAGTGCCGTAAACATGGTCACGTTGTACTCGGTGGCGATCTGGCGGATCTTCAAGCCGTCATCGTGGGCAGAGCCGGGATCTCTGGTGTTGATCACATAGGCAATATGGCCCTGGCGCAGTGCCTCAGGAATTTCCTCGCTGCCGGTGCTGATCTTCTGCAGCACATGGGTACGGATGCCGTTTTCTTTCAGGAATTTTGCTGTACCTGCAGTTGCTTCAATATTGAAGCCCAGCTCATAGAAGCGGCGGATCAGAGGCAACGCCTCTTCCTTATCCTTATCCGCAATGGTAGCAAATACCGTACCGTAATTCTGCAGGTGCATACCGGATGCCTGCAGCGCCTTATAAAGGGCTCTGGTCATGGTCCGGTCATAGCCGATGGCCTCACCGGTGGACTTCATCTCAGGAGAGAGGTACGCATCCAGACCCCGGATCTTATTAAAGGAGAACACAGGAGCCTTTACATACCAGCGGTCCTTTTCATTGGGGTAGATACCAAAGATGCCCAGTTCCTTCAGGCTCTTGCCCAGGATGACTTCTGTAGCGATGTCCGCCAGAGAATAGCCGGTAGACTTACTCAGGAACGGCACTGTACGGGAAGATCTGGGGTTGACCTCAATGATAAACACGTTATCATGCTCATCCACAATGAACTGGATGTTGAACAGGCCCACAATACCGATGCCCAGGCCCAGCTTCTTGGCATACTGCAGGATAATGCCCTTGACCCGGTCACTGATGGAGAAGGGCGGATAGACAGAAATGGAGTCACCGGAGTGAACACCTGTACGCTCAACCAGCTCCATGATGCCGGGAATGAACACATCCCGTCCGTCACAGATCGCATCCACCTCTACTTCCCGGCCCTGGATATACTTATCCACCAGAACCGGCTTGTCCTCGTCGATCTCAACCGCTGTACGCAGGTAGTGGCGCAGCTGTGCTTCATTGGCAACGATCTGCATGGCACGGCCGCCCAGAACAAAGGAAGGACGCACCAAAACAGGGTAGCCGATCTCCGCAGCGGCAGAGATACCGTCCTCGATCTTGGTCACTGCCCGGCCCTTGGCACGGGGAATATCCAGCTCATTGAGCAGATTCTCAAAGGCATTCCGGTCCTCAGCCTTATCAATAGCGGCACAGTCCGTGCCAATGATCTTCACGCCCCGGTCTGCCAGGGGCTGGGCCAGATTAATGGCTGTCTGGCCACCCAGAGAGGCGATCACGCCCACCGGCTTTTCAAACTCAATGATGTTCATCACATCTTCCGGAGTCAGGGGCTCAAAATACAGCTTGTCCGCAGTGGTGTAGTCTGTGGAAACCGTCTCCGGGTTATTGTTGATAATAATCGCTTCATAGCCGGAATTGCGGATGGTCATAACCGCATGGACAGTGGAGTAGTCAAATTCCACGCCCTGTCCGATACGGATAGGGCCGGCACCCAGCACAATAATCTTTTTCTTCTCAGTCAGGACAGAGGTGTTTTCACCGGTATAGGAAGAGTAGAAATACGGAATATACGCACCGGTATGACAGGTATCCACCATCTTAAATACCGGGAAGACATTGTGTTCCTTCCGGAAGTTATACACATCCAGCTCCGCGCATTTCCACATCCGGGCGATATACTTGTCGCTGAAGCCCATTTTCTTTGCGGCAATCAGGATCTGCAGATCCCGCACATTTTTCTTCAGCGTCTCCTCCATATCCACAATATGCTTGATCGCCTCCAGGAAATAGGGGGTGATCTGGGTGATCTCGTGGAGCTTTTCAATGGATACGCCGTGGTAGATCAGCTCCGCAATGGCGAAAATATTGTCAGACCGGAACTCCTTAATGTAATCCAGCAGTTCCTCCACGGACATATTGTCAAACTTGGGATGATAAATATGGTTTGCTCCAATTTCGAGAGAGCGAATACCTTTCAACAGACATTCCTCCAGATTGGAGCCAATACCCATGACCTCGCCGGTAGCCTTCATCTGCGTGCCCAGCTTATTGGTAGCGGAGGTAAACTTATCAAAGGGGAACCGGGGCAGCTTTGCGATCACATAGTCAAGCTGGGGTTCAAATGCCGCGTTGGTATTGGCGATCTTGATCTCCTCCAGTGCCATGCCTACGGCGATCTTTGCGGTAACCCGGGCAATGGGGTAACCGGAAGCTTTGGAGGCCAGAGCCGAAGAACGGGATACCCGGGGGTTGACCTCGATTAGGTAGTATTCACTGGAGTGGGGGTTCAGCGCAAACTGCACATTGCAGCCGCCCTCGATCTTCAGTTCCCGGATGATCTTGATGGCGGAATCATTGAGCATCTTCAGGTCATGGTCATTGAGGGTCATAATCGGCGCAACTACCAGCGAGTCACCGGTGTGCACACCCACAGGGTCAATATTTTCCATGCCGCAGATGGTGATCGCGTGGTCATTGCTATCCCGCATGACCTCAAACTCAATCTCCTTATAGCCCTTTACGGATTTCTCGATCAGTACCTGATGGACAGGAGACAGCTTAAACGCGTTCAAACCCACATCGATCAGCTCCTCTTCGCTGTAAGCGAAGCCGCCGCCGGTGCCGCCCAGGGTAAAGGCAGGCCGCAGCACAACAGGATAGCCGATCCGCTTAGCCGCCTCCTTAGCCTCTTCGATGGAATAGGTGATCTCAGAAGGAATGACCGGCTCGCCAATGGACTGGCACATTTCCTTGAACAGTTCCCGGTCTTCTGCCCGCTCAATGGACGCACTGGGTGTTCCCAGCAGTTCCACCCGGCACTCCTTCAGAATACCCTTCTTTTCCAACTGCATAGCCAGATTCAGACCGGTCTGGCCACCGATACCGGGGACAATCGCATCTGGACGCTCATAGCGGATGATCTTTGCCACATACTCCAACGTCAAAGGCTCCATATATACCTTGTCCGCAACCACCGTATCGGTCATAATGGTGGCCGGGTTTGAGTTGCACAGAACAACCTCATATCCCTCTTCCTTCAGTGCAAGACATGCCTGTGTGCCTGCATAGTCAAACTCCGCCGCCTGACCGATCACGATCGGGCCGGAGCCGATAATCAAAATTTTCTTAATGTCCGTTCTTTTTGCCATAATACGATCCTCCTATAGACACTTACCTTTTGTAAACTACTTTTCCGTCGCAAACAGTGCATACGCACACGCCTGTTAATTTCCAGCCCGCAAAGGGGGTTGCTTTTCCCTTAGACAGGAACTGATCGGGATCTACAGTAAATTCCCGATTCAAATCCCAGACGGTGTAATCCTCACCCAGAGGAATATCAAACCGCTTTCTGGGATTCACCGCCAGCAACTCGATCAGCTTTTCCAGTGTGATCACGTTCTTTTGCACCAGATGGGTATAGAGCACCGCGAAAGCCGTCTCAATGCCCACAACACCGAATGCGCTTCCTTCCAAACCCTTTGCCTTTTCTTCGGCACTGTGGGGCGCATGATCGGTGGCGATCATATCGATCGTACCATCCCGGATCCCCTCTACCAGCGCCAGCCGGTCCGCTTCGCTCCGCAAGGGCGGATTCATCTTGAACCTGCCATCCTCTTGCAGGAAGCTGTCATCCATCACCAGGTAATGGGGGCCTGTTTCACAGGTCACATCCACCCCTCTTGCTTTGGCCTGCCGGATGATCTCCACACTTTCCTTGGTGGAGATGTGGCACACATGGTATTTACAGCCGATCTCCTCCACCAGCCTCAAGTCCCGGGCGATCTGCTCATACTCACTGGCGCTGCAAATTCCTTTGTGGCCATGGGCTCTTGCATATGCGCCATCATGGATATAACCGCCCCGGAGCAGCTCGTTAACCTCACAGTGGGCAACGATCATCTTCCCCAGCCTTTTCGCCCGCAGCATAGCCTGCCGCATCATTTCATCGTTCTGCACGCCCCTGCCGTCATCAGAAAAGGCGATCACATCCGGTGCCATGCCTTTCAGATCCGCAAGCACTTCTCCCCGCTCCCCTACTGTAATCGCGCCGTAGGGATATACATGGATCACCGCCTGCTCTTCGATCAGCTTTAATTGCTGCTGCAGATGTTCCTTACTATCCGGTACAGGATTCAGGTTTGGCATGGTACATACCGCGGTATAGCCACCGGCCGCTGATGCTCTTGATCCTGTCAAGATCGTCTCCTTATAAGAAAAACCCGGCTCACGGAAATGCACATGCACATCACAAAAGCCGGGAAAAACAGTATATGTGGAAGAATTAAAAGAAGACAATTCCTCCGCCAAAGAAGTACCGGAAGAAAGAATACCATCAACAGTGCAGCCAACACTTTTCAGCTTATATGCCGCGCTCATCATCAGGTTCTCCTCCTCAGTTCATTTGATCTGTGTAAGTATACCACAGGGTCCGGATTTTGTCAAACCCTGCAGCCGGATTTTCTCAGTTCATTTTACACAAATATCACTCACTTAGAAAAATCCTCTATATCCAAATCCACGAATGGGTAGATCCGCTCCCAACCGTTTCCTGCTTTGCGGATACTGCTTCTGTGACTGCTGAGCAGCCGTACGATATTATACACATCGATCCATATCTCGGAATTACATTCCTTCTGGCTCTCATCAAAAATAAGCTCCATACCAAAATGCAAGTGAACCGTCTCAATATTATTGACATTTTCAGTATCGGAATACCCCGTCCTGCCCATAAAACCGATTAAATCTCCTGCCTGTACCGTGTCCCCTACCGCAAGCCCCTCTGCAAAAGGCCGATCCTTTTGCAGGTGGGCATAGTAATAATAGCGTTTGGAATCAAAGAAGCGAATGCCAATTCGCCAACCGCCATAGCGGTTCCAACCCATAGCTTCAACCACACCACCCTCCACTGCTACAATGGGTGTGCCTAGCGCACCCATCAAGTCATTTCCTAAATGCTTTCTGGTAAATCCAAAGGATCGGCTGTTGCCAAAATCAGAGCAGTGGCTGTATCCGTATCCGGCGGCAACCGGCGAATAGGCTTTTAATCCATAGGCTGGCTTCCACTGACCATCGACCTCAATGGCATAAGAGCCCAGCAGACCGCCCAGTGCCGCCTGAAATGCTTCATGGTAATAGGAATAATAGGTATAAAGCTTCCCCAACAGTTCCTCAGGCCCCTTGTCCTCCCTAAGTTCCTGCACTGCTTTTTTGACCGAAGACAATGGGCACTTCCCCCCGGTGCGGCAGGCCGCCAAAGCCAGTACATCAATCCAATCAATGTGCTTTTCCTGATCAAATGACGCAATATCCACATCCATGGCGTATTTCAGCGACTCGTATGGTACCCCAAAATCCACCCACCGGATCGGCTCTGCTCCAACAGGCACTGTCAGCAGCACTGCGCTCATCACTATTAAAAAAATCCGCCGTTTCACATTACCACCTCTGGGGTATTTTGTGAAACAGCGGACCGGTTATGCTATGAAATTATTTCAAATCCCTGCGGATTCCATCAGCAACTTGGTAAATATCCTCCATTTTTTGGATCTTAGAAATCTGCTCCTTGTAGTAATTGGCATAAGCCACGCCCCGTAAGTACCACGCAAAATGCTTTCTGGCCTCCAGGCAGGCAATATGCTCTCCCTTATCCTCCAACGCAAGCGCAAACTGCCGCACAGCCACATCCACACGGCGGGCAAGGGGCAACCGCGCGGGTTCTTCCATTCCGGCAAGTGCCGCCTGCACTTCCTCGAAAATCCAAGGGTTGCCAAAAGTAGCCCGGCCGATCATCAGTCCATCCGCCTTAGTCCATTTTTGACATTTTACGGCTGCTTCCCCGCTGACAATATCCCCATTGGCAAGAACCGGAACTGAACACTGCTGCTTCACCTTGGCGATCATATCCCAATCCGCAGTGCCGGTGTAGAGCATACTTCTGGTCCTGCCATGAACCGTCAGCATCGCCGCGCCGCTGTCCTCCATCCGCCGGGTAAAATCCAGCACATTGATACTGCCCTTATCCCAACCCAGACGGCACTTAACCGTAACGGGAACCTCCACTGCTTTGACTACCGCTTCCACGATTCTGCCTGCGAGCTCCGGTGTCCGCATCAAACCGCAGCCATCACCAGAGTTGGCAATTTTGGGCATAGGACAACCCATATTAATATCGATAAAATCGCAGCCGGATATTTCCAGTGCCAGCACCGCACCCTGAGCCATGGTTTCCGGGTCATTCCCAAAGATCTGCGCGCCGCAGATACTGCCTTCGTTTTTCCGCAGCAGGGCAGCGCTTTTCTTATCCTTATATACCAGTGCCCGGGAGGATACCATTTCTGTCACTGTGATCCCGGCGCCCAGCTCCGCACACACCGTACGAAATGCCCAATCTGTTACGCCGGCCATGGGCCCCAGCGCAACGGTGTTCTTTATTTCCAGATTGCCAATTCGCATAGTGTCCCTTCTCTTTCTGTGTTTTCTCCATTATAGCATGGATCAAACCCATCCGCAAGTCAGAAGAGCGCAGATAAAAGCCATGCAAGGCCGGTAAGCATCGCGCCGCCGCAGGCCCACACCGGACCGTACAAATACAGCTTCCGTTTCTTTTGTCCGACGGGATTGCCCAATAGTTTTTTTGCCTCCTTCAAAAGCGCTTCGTCTGTAACCCCCTCCTGGCCGATCGCCTCATCTTTCAATATAAAAATCGCCTGTTCAAACAGTTTCGGATCCGGGGAATGAACTACAATCACCTGCCGGGAAATGCCCTTTACCATATTTACCACCTCTTGGAAGCAGTATTCCCGAAGCAGGTTTGTTTATACGCAAAATACGGTTATTCGTTTTCATCTCTGGGACGCTTATACCGCCCCTTCGGTTCCCATTCCGGCAGCGGAAACCGCTGCATCGCGCCAAAGATCCGCTCTTTCAAATCCGGGTATGTGGAGCTGAGATCATAGACCAATTTTTTAATCTCTTCCCGCTTTGTATATTTGTCCACAGGGCAACGGTTTTCCAATACTGGAAGGTTCTGTCTGTCCACAAAGCTGTCAATCGTCTTTTCGTGGATGTACAGCATAGGCCGAATCTGAATGATCCCCGTTCTATCCAGATCGGTCACCGGCTGGAAACAACTGATCCGCCCCTCATAGATCAGGGACATCATAAAGGTTTCCACCGCGTCGTCATAGTGGTGGCCCAAGGCCAGTTTATTCAGTCCTCTGTCCAGCAGTGCTTGGTTCAGAGCACCCCGGCGCATTTTGGCGCACATGGAACAGGGATTCTTCTCTTTTCTGTAATCAAAAATAATCGGGCCGATCTCGGTTTTTACCAATGTAAACGGCACATCCAACTGCTGACACAACTTCTCGATCTTGCTGTAATCCATCCCCAACCCCATATCAATGGTAATCACCTCCAGAGTAAAGTGATTTTGATTATACTTTCTCAATTCCGCTAAAAACACCAGCAGTGCCAGAGAATCCTTCCCGCCGGAAACACCCACACCGATCCGGTCTCCCGGGGCGATCATGTTATAATCTTCCACGCAGCGGCGCACAAGCCCAATCAACTTTTGCATAAATTGTACTCCTTTAAAAACAAAATAGAAAGTGAGTATCCAAGAGAATTCGAGAGATTGCAGGCGTAATCAAGAGTTTTGATATGTTTTTAGAAAATATTTTCAAAAAGCAGTTGACATTTGATTTTCAGTATGGTATAAAATTCAAGCGTTTGCAGTCATTGTACTGCGTCTATGTAAATTTGTCAAAATATTTTAACCTATTGGAGGAACGCATAATGTCCACTACTCTGCTGAAGAAGGAGACCCTGGAGCGCAAGTGGTACGTAATCGATGCTGCCGGCAAGCCCCTGGGCCGTACCGCTGTCATCGCTGCTAACCTGCTGCGCGGCAAGCACAAGGTCGATTTCACTCCCAACGTCGACTGTGGCGACTTTGTCATCGTGATCAACACCGACAAGGCCATTCTGACCGGTAAGAAGCTGGATCAGAAGTCCTACTACCGTGTATCCGGCTGGATCGGCGGTCTGAAGGAAACCAAGGCTCGCGTGATGATGGAAAACCGCTCCGACTACGCCATGGAGCTGGCTGTTAAGGGCATGCTGCCCAAGAACACCATTGGCCGCAACAGCATGGGCCGTCTGCACCTGTACAAGGGCAACGAGCATCCCCACGCTGCCCAGAAGCCCGAAGCCTGGACCCTGGACTGATTTGGAGGTAACGAATTATGTACGAGAGCAAGAAGAAGTATAACTACGGCACCGGCCGTCGTAAGTCCTCCGTCGCCCGCGTTCGCGTGTACGAGAACGGCACCGGTTCCATCATCATCAACGGCCGCGACATCGACGATTACTTCGGTCTGGAGACCCTGAAGCTGGTCGTCCGTCAGCCCCTGGTCACTTCTGACCTGGTTGGCAAGGTCGACGTGGTTGTCACCGTCGCAGGCGGCGGCGTTTCCGGCCAGGCCGGCGCTATCCGTCACGGCATCTCCCGCGCCCTGCTGACCCTGAACCCCGAGCTGCGCCCCACTCTGAAGGCTGCCGGTTACCTGACCCGCGACCCCAGAATGAAGGAAAGAAAGAAGTACGGTCTGAAGGCCGCACGCCGCGCACCTCAGTTCTCCAAGAGATAATCTGCCGAGAATATTTTGGTCTTTCGCACACCCGAGGGATTTTTCCTTCGGGTGTGCTTTTTTCTGCGTACGCACGAGGCAGATCATCTCCGTCGCCCTGAGGGCTGCTCGCAATCGCTTCGCAGCTTTCGGCTAAAATCGTGCCACCGGCACGATTTCTTAACGCCGAAACAGTTCTCCAAGAGATAATTTGCTTCTCTTACAAGCACTCACTCCGGTGGGTGCTTGTTTTTTTGTGGGCCACCTTATGAACATCCCGTGTCATTCCGAGGCCGAAGGCCGTGGGAATCCGTTCCTAAAATTTCGATGTATCTGCAGGTTAATTATAGGCGCAGGCTTAAAAGAACGGATTGCCACACCAGTGTGCGCACTGGTTCGCAATGACAAGTTATTTCGGTGCAGTTGCGGACCGTCGAGGGCGCCGGTCCCTACATAAATAGGCGTGCTGCAGGATCACTGCAACACGCCTGTTAGATTTATTGGGTTAGCTCCTGGTACATTTTCATGAGTTCGGCGACGCATTCGGTTTCGGTGTTGAGCTTGCCCCAGAAGCCATAGGCCTGCATAACGGCCTTGTCGTTCTGCTGGTGAGCCTTGCGCAGCTCGGGCGGCATGGTCACCTCGTCGTAGAGGTCGGCCAGGCTGCAATCGGGGTACAATGCTCTGGCATTCAAAATAGCCTGTGCAGTCTCCTCAATCTTGGCTTTCTGTGCATCAGTGGGCGTAGGCCACGGGAAATTGTTGTAAACAATATTTACAGAATAGCGGTATCTCATTTCAAGACGTCCACATACAGCACGCATCCAAGCCATGTGAACATTAGAGGTTAGTATGCCAAATTCGTATATAGTAGCACTTGGAACAAAGGAAGCTGCATTGCTGGCAATAGTATTTTTGTCCAGATAGCCGATGGGAATATAGCGGCGGTTTTCGGAAGATGTTGCGGGGATAATCAAATAATCTGTATCTGGCTGTTTGATTTCCATGAATCGAGTGGGGTAATTAGCAAATTCCCGTGTAGCAGCCTTTACACTTGAGGATCGAAACTCACGCACTCGCTCCACACGCTCGATTACAAGGGGCATAGCACGCAGTTCCTTTGGAGTAGCATTGAGTAGCCATAAGCACCACCGAGGATGTCCGTTAATAAAATCATCCGATCCAACAAAAGGTCGCATAAATTGTTCTGCCAGAGGCTCTTTAGCTACAAACTCATCTTTTTCTGCTTGCGTAAATATCAAGTTGCCACCCTCAACAGGTTTGCCGCCGCTTTTCATTGCCGGAACATCGCAGAGGGGCTTTGACAAACTTTCGATAAAAACCATCGGTGCATCAATGAGATATGCATTGATATTAGAAACCTCCTGGCTGCGATCAGTGCTATACAGGAGTTTCGCTCGTTGCTGCAATGCAATGCTAAATCCTATAATTACACAATGCACATGGGCTTTTAGACTCGCTTCACTATCCCAGCGGAATGTACGATGAGCAAAGTCAATGTGAATCCCAAAGCGATCATGCAGAGGCTTCCAAACACCAGCAACCTGCTCACCCTGTGTGATAGAGTTGGTAGAAACAAATGCAGTGCGAATACTTGTGTCGACCATCATCTGCGAGGCCTTGAAATACCAGCCAGCAACATAGTCAATTTTACCCGAAGTTTTATAGGACTTTCCTTTTTCG
>JAZNIG010000076.1:0-23606 GCA_045577355.1 Faecousia sp.
GCACAAGCTGCTGCGGCTGCTGACCATGAGCCTGGGCGGCGAGGGCTATCTAACCTTTATGGGCAATGAGTTTGGCCATCCGGAGTGGATCGATTTCCCCAGAGAGGGCAACGGCTGGAGCTACCATTACTGCCGCCGCCAATGGAGCTTGACAGACAATCCAAAGCTGAAGTACCACTACCTGAATGATTTTGAACAGGCAATGGTCACCCTTGCAAAGGAAAACCGTGTGTTACGGGGCGAGGAAAAACAGCTTCTGCTGCACAATGAGGACAAGGTACTTGCCTACCAAAAGGGTGAGGCAATCTTTGTATACAATCTCCACCCGGGAAGGTCTTATGAGGGATACCGGATTCCTGTGCCCGAGGAAGGGGAATATCAGGTGATTTTTTCTTCTGATGATTACTGCTTTGGCGGTCAAGGGCGGATCTATCACCAGCGCTATACAGCCAACGGGCAACATTCCCAAGCGCTGGGATTCCAGTTGTATCTCCCCAGCCGGACAGCGCTGGTGTTAAAACGAAAGAAATAAAGTTGTTTTCTCGTTTGGTTATTGCAAAGGGTTAACCCTTTGCTGGAATAGGCGAAGCGAAACGATAAAAAGAAATACACAAGGGACGATCACACGCGCGACCCTTGTGTATTTTTCATTATCTGTGTTTGCCCAGGAAGAACAGGGCCAGGGTGCCGGGGCCGGCGTGTGAGCCAATGACCGCGCCTACGTAGCTGGTAATCACGGTCTTTACACCGTATTTTTCTTTCAGGAGGCGTTCCAGATATTGGGCATCTTCGATGCAGTCCCCATGGGAGATAAACATGGTGTCATTCTCACCGGGCAGGCCCAGTTCGGCTGTTTTTTTCGCCAGCGCCTCGATGGCAGCTTTCCGGCCACGGGCTTTGGAGACATTCACCAGATGGCCCTCGTCATCTACATGCAGCACAGGCTTGATCTGCAGCATGGTGCCAAGCAGCGCGGTGGCCGCACTGACCCGACCGCCCCGCTTCAGATACATCAGATCGTCTACGGTGAACCAGTGGCACAGCTTCTGTTTGTTTTCTTCACACCAGACAGTCACTTCCTCCAGAGAAGCACCGGCATCCCGCTTTTGGCAAGCATACCAGACCAGTAGGCCCTGTCCCATAGAAGCAGCCAGGGTATCCACAACCTTAACTGAACGGGAGGGATACTTCTCCTGCAGTTCGCCTGCGGCAATTACCGCGGACTGGTAAGTGGTGCTTAGACCAGAGGAAAAGGCCAGTACCAGCGCATCCTCACCGCCAGCCAGAATCGGCTCCAGAATACTGGTCCACCCATCCGGATTCACAGCAGAGGTGGTGGCAGCTTTCCCGGCCCGCAGACCGTCATACAGCCGCTTTAAAAATTTTTCGGAAAGATCCGTATGCTCCGTTCCCTGATAATTAAGGGATAGAGGGATCATGGACAGCTTCAGGTCATCATACATTTTCAGAGGGAAGTCGCAGCAGGAATCGGTAACAATGCGATAGGACATAGGGAACACTCCTTGGTAAAAAATACTTTACAGCCGAGGGGGGCTGGAATATAATAGGATTGTTTTGTAAGCATATCCTACCGTAATTAAGGCCTAAAAGGCAGGGCTATTTTGGAGAATGGGCCATTTTGCAGGGAAACAGCCGGTAGAATACCGACTCTACTGCTGGGGGAGTTTCAAAAACGACATAAAGTTGGAGGAAACAGCATGAAAAAGCTTCTGCTCAGGCTGGTTATGAAGGACAGTGAAAATACCGATTCCGCTACCGTGCGGGCCAAGATTGGCCGGCTTTCCGGTGTTGTAGGAATCGGATGCAACGTGCTGTTGTTTATTTTGAAGCTTCTGGCGGGCATTATGAGCGGTGCGGTGTCTATTATGGCAGATGCTATGAACAATCTGTCAGACGCGGCAAGCTCTGTGGTGACACTGGTGGGCTTTAAGCTGGCCGGAAAGCCGGCGGATGAGGACCACCCATACGGCCATGCCCGATATGAGTACCTGTCTGGGCTGGCAGTTGCCGCGCTGATTATTGTTATCGGTATGGAACTGGCAAAAACCTCAGTAAAAAAGATAATTGCCCCTGCGGCCGTGGCTTTCTCCATGCCCGTAGTGATCGTGCTGACAGTATCCATTGGCATAAAGCTGTGGCTGGCGGCATTTAACAGATATCTTGGGAAAAAGATTGATTCCAAGGCCTTGCTGGCCACCGCCGCGGACAGCCGGAATGATGTGCTGGCTACCTTAGCGGTGTTAGCCGCAGGAATTATTGAGGCACTGACCACCTGGCAGGTGGATGGAATGATAGGCCTTGGAGTGGCGCTGTTTATCCTGTACAGCGGGGTCATGCTGGCTAAGGATACCATCAGCCCGCTGTTGGGCGAAAATGCAAGCCCAGAGCTGCGGAAGCTGATCGTGGACACCCTGCGCAAAGAGCCCAAAGTACTGGGCTATCATGACCTGATGGTCCATGACTATGGCCCTGGTCAGCGCTTTGCCAGCCTGCATGTGGAGATGGACCAGCAGGAGGATCCGCTTGTGTGCCATGAGATCATTGACGATATTGAGCGGACCTGTCTGCGGGAACATAATGTACACCTGGTCATTCACTATGACCCCATCGCGGTAGGAGATCGGGAATTGGACACGTTGCGGGATTATGTGGCGGATGTACTGCAGCAGCAGGATGATCGGCTGTCGCTGCATGATTTCCGCATGGTTCGGGGAACAGGGCATACAAATCTTGTGTTTGATGTGGCGCTGCCTCCGCACCTGAAAGACCGGGAAAGATCAATTAAACAGGGCATAGATAATGCCCTGGCTAATTTAGACCGGGGCACATTTTATACCGTGATTACCTTTGAGCCGGAATCGTTTAATCAGGGCTGAGAGGTTGGTTTTTGAAAACTGGCAAACAGCAGACAGGCCCACAGAAACAGACTCAATGCCCAACTCTGGGCGCACAGCATGGGCGCAGACACCAATGCCAGCAGTTCATAAAGCCGCTTACCCACTTCCTCGGAAGCGGTGACAGAAAGAACATTAACGATGATCAGAAGAACTGTCAGGCTTAATGACACAATGGAAATGGCCCTTACCCGAAGTCTGATTTTGTGATTGCCGGTCTTCCAACTTTCGTACAGCAGCAGGGCACCGGGCAGAAAAAAGATGACGGATGTAGCTATTAGTAAGAATTTTCCAAACCCGGCAGGCTCGGATACAAAGCCAAGGCCCACACACACAATATATAAACACACCCATTCGGCGTAAAGCAGATATTCTTTCATAGCGTATCTCCTTTGCTGCAAAACTGTAATCCGCTTACTGCATATTTTACCCTCTTTTCCTCTATTTGACAAGCCTAAATAAAAAAAGCTGGACACGGGGGAAATATATTGATATAATATATCAATAAATTGGAAAAGGGGAGCGTGAGTTCCATGAAATGTCCGTTTTGCGGCGATCAGGAAAGTAAGGTCGTGGATTCCCGCCATTCAGAGGATGGTTTGAGTATTCGCCGCCGCAGGGAATGTCTTACCTGTCAGCGCCGGTTTACAACCTATGAGGTTGTGGAAAGCCTGCCCATTATCGTGGTCAAGCGGGATGGTACTCGCCAGGGCTTTGACCGGAACAAGATTCTCAATTCTATGGTCCGGGCCTTTGATAAGCGTCAGGTGGACATGGCGGATTTGGACCGGATCGCCACAGAGATCGAACAGACCATTCAGAATACCCTGGACCGGGAGGTCAGCACCGACCGAATCGGCGAAATGGTTATGGAGCGCATTAAGCCCCTGGATGAGGTGGCTTATATCCGCTTTGCTTCTGTCTACCGCCGCTTCCAGGATGTGCGTAGCTTTGTGCATGAAATTAACAAATTTCTGGAAGAGAAATAAGGAGCGGCTATGAATAAGATTACCGCACTTTTGGACAACCTGGATTTCTCCAGGCTGGTGCCGGACTTGGATGCGCTGCTGAGCAAGATACCGACTGTCGCAACTGTTGCAGTGATGACCGGGCCGCTGATTTTGCTGGCGCTGGGTCTTCTGTATCTATTTGCACCCCCCAAGGAAGCAAACCATAAAGCTGGTTTCCGTACATACTTCGGCATGGGAAGCATACCGGCCTGGCGCTTTACCCAACGGGTTGCCGGCGTTGGAATGGGCGGCCTGGGTCTGATTTTGACGATTGTTATGGGTATTATCTGCATGGGCTTTAAAAATAAAGAAGCTGTGCAGCTTTTGGAGACAGCCATGACCTGCCTGATTTGGGAGGCAATTTTGGCAGCTGTGGCTTGTTTGGCCATTACGGTAATTGTAACGGTTACATTTGATAAATACGGCAGCCGCCGCAGATAGAAAATACCCCCGCCGCAGTTCACTGCGGCGGGGGTGCTTTTGTCAGATCTCTTTGTACATGGTGATCGCGTCGTCCTTGCGGACATTATCTGCTACCAATACTACTTCCACGGCAATAGTCCTGGGGCCCATGGCAATTTCGATCCGGTCACCGGGCTTGACCTCGTAGCTGGCTTTTACCACCCGCCCGTTGACGCAGATGCGGCCATTATCGCAGGCCTCATTGGCTACGGTCCGGCGCTTGATCAGCCGGGAGACCTTCAGGTACTTATCTAGGCGCATCTTACTTGGCGATGCGGTCCTTTAGGGTCTTGCTTGCCTTGAAAGCGGGCAGACGGGTAGCGGGAATCTGGATGGTCTGCTTGGTGCGGGGATTGCGGCCCACGCGGGCATCCCGTGCCTTTACCTCAAAAATACCGAAACCGGAAAGCTGCACCTTATCACCCTTCACCATGCTCTCGGTGATGGTGTCCACAGTGGCATTGATAACGCGCTCAGCATCCTTCTTGGTCAAACCGGTCTTCTCAGCAACGGCGGCGATGAGTTCAGTTTTGTTCATTTTTTATTAACCTCTTTTCCAAATATCTGGTACTTTACACTAACATATTTTTACAAGAATTTCAAGGGGTTTTTGTGATTTTTTTCTGTTTTTTACGCCAAATTTTTTAAAACTACTGTAAAAATATTACAAATGCAGAAGCTTGGCAAGCTGATCACCCTTGGGGAGAAGCTGGCAATCCTCTCTGGTGATCGCCTTAAACAGCACCACACCTACAAGGTAGACCACTACCCCTACTGCAATCGGAACACCGCAAAGAATTACCCGGCTGGCATCCTGCCCCAAAAGCTGTCCCAGTCCCCGGTAGCAGCCATAGACCGCACAGCCCATCAGTGCGGCAGGGAGCAGGGGCCGCAGAAGATTCCGAAGGAGGGCGGGTTTTTGGGGAACCAGCTTGCGGATGGAAATCAGGTTCAGTACCGCTATGCACCCATAGCCCAAAACAGCCCCGATCGGTGCACCCAGGATACCGATAGCAGGATTCCCTACCAGGATATACACCACAGCCAGCTTCACAACGCCGCACAGTAGCATGTTGATCACGGGTACATGGGCATAGCCATGAGACTGGAGCAGGGCATTGGTATATTGAATAATGGCATACAGAAAAACACTGATCCCCAGCAGAGCCAAAAGCTGTCCGCCCAGTACCAGATATTCTCCGGTATAGCCGCCCAACAGGCCCATAATGGGTTGAGCCAGGACAAACAGGCCCACGGTGCAGGGAATACTTAACAGGCCCGTGATCCGGGCAGCGGATTCTTCGGTGGCCCGGACAGATTGGTCCTTCATCAACGTCAAATTGGCAGTAATGGCGGGGATTACGCTGACAGTAATCGGTACAATAAATGCGCAGGGCATATTGAAGATGGTCTGGGCCATGTTATAAATGCCTTTCAGGATCGTGGCTGCCTTCTGGGCATCCACCTCTGCTGTGACCATCTGGCCCATATACTGATTACTTCCGATCAGATATACCAACCGGTCCATATACAGGCCGGATTCCACCACAGTCAAAAGCTGCAGGCCAGCAGAGCCAATGGTGATGGGGATGGCAATGGCCAGCAGATTTTTGGCTGTGTTTCGATAGCTGCGGACAGTCTCGCCTGTTGTGGGCAACTCCCGGTAGGCGGGTGTAAACTTTCTCTGCAGGTAAAAGGCAGAAAAAAGACAGCTTGCGGTCACACCCAAAATGGCACCGCCGGCAGCCAAAGCCACATCACCGGTAAAATAGTCAATGGCAAAGGCCAGACTTAGGCCGACCAACAGTTTGAATACAGCCTCCATCATCTGAGAGTTGGAGGTGGGGCGCATATTGCCCTGACCCTGGAAAAAGCCTCGGTAGGCGGAAATAATACCCATCAACAGCGCGCAGGGGGCAAGGCTGGCAATAGCTGCCCAGGCATCCGGCTGGTTCAGTGTATCGGCAAGCCATTTGCAGCCTGCCAGCATAACCAGGGTGCTGATAACGCCCAACCCCAGGAAGATCATCCGGGCAGTACGATAGATCCGCCGTACTTGATTGTATTGGCCCAGAGAGTTGGCTTGGCTGATCATCCGGCTCATAGCCACAGGCAGTCCGGCTGTGGAGATCATCAGCAGCACCGAATAAATATCGTAGGCAGTAGTAAAGTAGGCATAGCCCTCGGCACCAATGACCGCGTTTAGCGGCAGCTTATAAAAGGCACCGATAACTTTTACCACGGCAGTGGCAATGGCCAGCAGAGCCGCGCCGTGAAGAAAGGTTTGCTTTTTGGAGGTTTCGGACATGACTTACTCCTTTTCGCTGAATAGCTTGGCAATGGCGTAGTCCGTCAGCTCTTCAACAACGGACTTCAGATCAATGGTAGGGAATTGACCGTTTTGATACAGGATCTTGCCCCGAACCATGGTCATGGCTACATCGCCGCCTTTTGCACCGAAAACAAGACTGTTGAAAACATTATGGCAGGGGATCAGGTGGGGGGCGGAAAAATCCACCAGAATCACGTCCGCATCCAGCCCCTCTTTTAACATACCTGTCTGGGTGGCGCGGCCCTGTGCTTTGGCACCGCAAACGGTAGCCATCATCAGTAAGGCCGGCGCGGGCATGGCAGCGGAATCACCGCCGGACAAACGCTCCAGGCAGGCAGCAGCGCGCATAACCTCGAACATATCCATATTGCCACATTCCATGGCGCTGCCGGTTCCAAGGGCTACATTCATACCGGCTTTTACACACCGGCTGATCGGTGTGGAGGGCAGGCCTGCTTTTGCGTTGGCCAGAGGGGTGGCGGCAGCAGATACATTTTTCTTGCCCAGCATGGCCAGTTCTCCATCTTCCAGGCAGACACAACCGGCAGCAAGGGCATGGGTCTGAAACATCCGGTGGCAATCTAAAAGCGCGGCAGGGCCCAAGCCGGTCCGGTCCAGGCAGGAATCTGACTCCTCCCGGGTTTGGGCAAGATGCAGCTGCATGCCCAGAGCCTTTTCAGTGGCGTAATCGGCAAGCCCCTCCCAGAGTTGATGGTTGCTGGTATATTCTGCGTAAATACCCGCGTCAATGCGGATGCGGTCATTGTCATAGCCATGCCACTTGTCCACTACCCGGCATAATTCCTGACACTGTTCATCTGTTTCAAAATCAAAGTCTTCATTTTCGTCTATGAACCGGTAGGCGGAAAGAGCTAGATTTGCCTTGATTCCGGCCTCTGCCACCGCTTGCGCAGTGGCGTCCGGATAATAATACAGGTCGCTGACACTGGTAATGCCAAAGCGCAGGCACTCAGCGATGCCCAGGGTCGCGGAGGCCTTAGCGCAACGGGCATCCATTTTGGCCTCTTTTTGTAGAAGCTGCTCCAGAGCCTCCTGACGGCCGGCATCATCCAGATAGCTCCGCAGGGCAGTTGCAGCCAGTTGGGTATGGCAATTGATAAGACCGGGCATAGCGACCATTCCGGTACCGTCCAAAATGGTAGCGGGCTGCTCTTTGGGAGGCTCTTTGGCAATATAGCAGATCTTACCGTCCGCGATCCCCAGATAGCCGCCAAAAAGAACATCCATCCGTTCATTCATCGTCACAATGGTGACATTTGAGATCAAGGTCTCCAATATCCTATACATCCTTTCGTAAGAAGTCTGTCAAAATTCAGTTTGTTGGCTACTTACCTTTACTGTGTCATTGCGAACCAGTGACCGACGTCACTGGTGTGGCAATCTCTTGGTGCAACGCTATCCTATGAGATTGCCACGTCGCACGGCTGCTTCGCAATAACAAATTTTTAGGGGTGCAATAAATACAAATTCACATCATAGCGAACAGTTCTTCCTTTTGCTGCAGCACACTATCGATTTGTTGAATATACTGCTCCGGAAATTTAGGGTTATGGAATCGCTGCAAGGTGCCGTCCGGAAGATTGACCTTATTCATGCCACCCCCGCCCAGGGACAGGATCGTATGCATTTCCTCCCTCATGTAAATATTATACAGACAGTCCTGCCCATTTCGGCTCCAGCCTACATTTTCAAAGCTGCCAGACATATATTTCTGCCGGTACAGGTAATAGGGTTTATAGCCCAGGGAACGGAGGGTACTGTTTGCATATTCCACCATTCTGGCCACATCCTGCCCGGCAGGCAGGTTCTCCCGTTTTTCAAACAGGTCTGCCCCCTTTTTTAAGGCAAGGGTGTGAACAGTGATATTGGAAGGAGATAAGGCAGCTACCGTATCCAAACTGCGGCAGAAGCCTTCATAATCATCTTTAGGCAGACCGGCGATCAGGTCCATGTTGATGGATTGAAAGCCGGCATTTATGGCGTCTTCATACCGTTGCAGCACATCCAACGCGGTATGAGGCCGGCCGCAGGCCCGAAGCACAGGATCCATCATGGTCTGGGGATTGATGCTCATCCGGTCAGCACCATGCTGCCGGATGATGTGGAGTTTTTCCGCACTGAGGGTATCCGGTCGGCCGCCCTCTACGGTAAATTCCAGGCACCGTCCCAGATCAAAGGAATCCCGGATGCTGTCTAAAAGAGCAGCCATCTGCCGGTCTGACAGTGTTGTAGGCGTGCCGCCGCCTATGTAAATCGTACGAATGGTGCGCCCGGAATTTTCCAACAGTTTTCCGGTCAGGGCCAATTCTTTTTGCAAGGCTGTCAGATACGGATCTAAAAGCTCAGTTCGCTTACCAACACTGCGGCTGACGAAGCTGCAGTAGGTACAGCGGGTGGGGCAAAAGGGGATTCCTACATATAATGACACATCCTGCGGTTCCAGTTGTTCCGCAGCACGAACCGTGGCTTCCGAGCAGTTAATCGCCAATGCCCGCCGGGGCGGGGTGACGTAATAAATGTTTTTCAGAAGGGCGTCGGCAGATTTGGGTGTACCGCCTTCCAGAAGATGCTTGGTAGTGATCTTGGTAGGCCGTACTCCTGCCAGTGCCCCCCAGGCAGGGGCGTGGGGAAGCAGCTCCAAAGCAGCCAGATAATAACTCTGCTGCAAGATCCTGCGGCGCAGGCGGACCGTTTCCTCTCCGGTCTTTAGTCGGCGGCGGGCTTGGGCGGTTTTACCGCCAAGGGAGATGGTAGTCACTGCCGTCATCCAGGTTGGACCCCGGTGCAGGGCTGAGATTGCTTGGCCCTGATCCTCTACAGAAAACAGGGCCATCTGCAATTGTTCCACAGCGTACCGGTCTTCGTGTCCGATCAGTGTCAGTTTCATATTGATTCCTCTTGGAAAATAAATTTCAGTTTATCGCTCAATTTTGCATCATTTTTTGTAGGGGGGGGGCTTGCTCCCCCCGTTTCAAACAGTAAGTTAACAGGCGGCGGGGGCAAGCCCCCGCCCTACAATGCGGTTAATGATCCGCCCGATCAATGCAAAATTACCGCATATAGGGATTATATTTCTTCTCCGCGGCGAGGGTGGTGCTGGGGCCGTGTCCGGGGTAGACGGTATAGTCTTTTTCCAATGCTGCCAGACACGCCAGAGAACATTTTATAGTGTTCCAGTCGCCGCCGGGCAGGTCAGTCCTGCCGCAGGAGCCCGCAAACAGGGTGTCACCGGAAAATAAGGCATCTTCGCACACGTAGCAGACAGAGCCATTAGTATGGCCGGGTGTTGCATGCACGGTAAAGGTCAGGCCACCGGCAGAGATCGCTTCCTGCTCTTGGCAAAACCATACTTCTGTAAAATCACAGTCATGGAGAGGATAGTAAAAATCGTTCGCCGGATTTTTGCCTTGGGTATAATCGCTCTGCGCCATCCAGAGCTTGCAGTTGGTTGCCTTTACAATCTCCTCCACGCCGCCTACGTGATCAAAGTGGCCATGGGTCAGCAAAATGGCGTCAACGGTCAGACCCAGGGCCCGGACCTTATCCAGAATCACTGCCGGTTGATAGCCCGGGTCAATAATGGCACAGGTTTTAGCGTTTTCCTGATAGACAATATAGCAATTGGTTTGATAGTCCCCCAGGGGCAGAGTCTTCACTTGGATCATATGGCCCATTACCCCCGCCTGGTTGTGTCCATGAGCTGTGCAGTGTCCAGAATCAGAGTAACAGGACCGTCGTTCACAGATTCCACCTGCATATCCGCGCCAAAACTGCCATGCTGTGGAGGATAGCCCAACTCTTCACAAATGGCCAAAAAACGTTCATATAGTTGATTTCCCAATTCCGGGCCGGCAGCTTCCGTGAAGCTGGGCCGTCGGCCCTTGCGGCAGTTGCCGTAAAGGGTGAACTGGCTGACGACCAACACTTCGCCGCCTATATCGGCAAGGCCCATATTCATTTTTCCGTTTTGGTCCTCAAATACCCGCAGCCCCAGTGCCTTTTCCGCCAGATAGCGGCACTCCTTTTCGGTATCCTCCGGGCCAATTCCCAGCAGAATCAAAAAGCCTTTACCAATTTGGCCTACAGTTTGTCCGTCAATGCAAACAGATGCGGATTTTACTCTTGTCAAAACAGCACGCATATATAACCTCGCAGACATAAAAGTGGGGAGAGAAGAACTCTCAATGCTTCGTTTTTAGTTCTGGCCTCTTCTGGAGCCCACCACGTCCCGGATATTCAGCAGCTTATTGCGGATGGAATCCAGCTCGGCCACATTCTTTACCTCAAAACGAACAGTGAACAGGCTATGGCCACCGGGCATATCCTTACCGTTGAGCTCCTTGACCCGAATACGGTTGGTGGTCATCACCATGGCTACATCCAGCAGCAGGCCATCCCGGGTGATACAGTCCAGCTCCAGGGTGGTATCAAAGGGCTGATCATCTACATTGGCCCAACGCACCCGCACCCAGCGGGCGGCCTGTATCGGGTCTTCCCGATGGGCGGCATTGGGGCAGTCTGCCCGGTGTACGCTGACACCGAAGCCCTTGGTGATAAAGCCGGCAATGGCATCCCCGGGAACAGGGGTGCAGCACTTGGCGAATTTGATCATACAGGAGTCGATATCCTCCACGATCACACCATTGACCGCATGGCGGTTTTTCCGGGCGGCATCCGATTCAGTCGTTGGGCGCAGCGGGCTAAGCTGCTGGGCCTTGTCCTGTGCCTTGACTGCCCGGTTGATATCGTCCCGGATTCGGCCTACAGCCTTTACAGCAGTCAGACCGCCGTAGCCAATGGCGGCATACATATTTTCCCAACTGTCGAAGGCCAGCTTTTTCAGGAGCTGAGGGCTTACCTCCGGGTCGATGGTGATACTCAGGGGCAGACCGGTCCGGCGCATTTCCGCTTCAAAGGAGGCACGGCCATAGGTCACGTTTTCCTCCCGCTTTTCTTTTTTGAACCACTGCTTGATCTTGGTCCGGGCCTGGTTGGATTTACAGATATTCAGCCAGTCCCGACTGGGGCCCTTGGCGGTTTTAGAGGTGATGATCTCCACAATGTCGCCATTTTTTAGGGGGGTATCGATGTTGCAGATCCGGTTATTGATTTTGGCCCCGGTCAGGGAGTTGCCCACGCCGGAGTGAATGGCATAAGCAAAATCTATTGGGGTAGATCCGGCAGGCAAAGAGACGATTTTTCCTTTGGGGGTAAAGACAAACACCTCATCGTCGAACATATCGATCTTCAGGGAGTTTACATAATCCTCTGCATCCGTATCCTGTTGGCTTTCCAGCAGCCGGCGGACCCATTCAAAGTCCTTTTCATTGCCAGCGCCGGTGCCCTGCTTGTATTTCCAGTGAGCAGCGATACCGTATTCCGCAGTTTCATGCATCTGCCAGGTGCGGATCTGCACTTCAAAGGGGATACCCTGAGAACCAATGACGGTGGTGTGCAGGCTCTGGTACATATTGGGCTTGGGGGTTGAGATATAGTCCTTGAAGCGACCCGGCACCAGATTAAACAGGTCATGGATATGGCCCAGTACGTTATAGCAGTCCGGGATGGTATCCACAATGACCCGGAAGGCATAGATATCGTATAGCTCGTCCAGGGTTTTACCCTGAGACTGCATCTTCCGGTAAATGGAGTATACGTGCTTGATCCGGCCATAGGTAGTGTTGTGGATGCCCATGCCTGACAGACGCTCTGTAATCCGCGCCTGAATGTTCCGCATAAACGTCTCATCCTGCTCTTTATGGGCCGTTAAATAGCACATAATATCATCGTAATCAACGGGGTCCAGATAGCGCAGGGAGATATCCTCCAGCTCCCATTTGATCTTCTGCATACCAAGCCGGTGGGCCAGAGGCGCATAAATATCCATGGTCTCCCGGCATTTTTTGATCTGTTTTTCCGGGGTCTGATACTGCATGGTACGCATATTGTGGAGCCGGTCAGCAATTTTAATCAGCACCACCCGGATGTCCTTGGACATGGCCATGAACATCTTCCGCAGATTTTCCATTTGGGCTTGTTCGGTGCTGGAGAAATTGGCCCGGGTCAGCTTGGTAACGCCTTCCACCAACTCTGCAGTGGTGTGACCAAACAGCTTGGCGATCTCGTCGAAAGAAGCGTCCGTATCCTCAATGCAGTCATGGAGCAGGGCACCCAAAACAGCCTCCAGATCCAGACCCATTTCCGCCACAATTTCCGCAACGGCCAGGGGGTGAATGATATAGGGGGAACCATCCTTGCGCTTTTGCTCCTTATGCTTATCCGCAGCGTATTCCACAGCCCGGTCAATCCGGGTCATATCCACACCGGGCAGGCATTTTTGGATCGTTTGGTACATAGAAGCATAGTGTTCAGAAAAACTTTCCATTTCTTTCAGCTCTCTTTCGCGGCTAACAGCCGCTGCATGGTCTGGCTTTGCAACAGGTCTGCTTTTTCCTGACGGGGCACCAGACAGATCATTATATTCTTGTGAAGCCGCTGAATCTGCAACAGACCCACATCGGCAAAAATATCAAGGCAGGTCAGCAGCTGCTCCAGACTCAGGGGAATATCTGCCCAGCGCACGATTTTGCGGCACAGGCACATAGGTGTTTCCTGCAATGTTTCACTGCAATTGCTGGACAGATACCGCCAAACCATACCCAGCAAGGCGCGGTCGGGCATAAGGCTTTCTGCCTGAACGCTGCTCAGTGTACCGGCACATAGAGCCCGGTATCCGGAAAGCTCCCAGGTGCAGGTAGCCTTACAGGAGGGACGGATATCCATCACATTCATCTGGACAGAGCGCTCGCCTCGAAATTCATTGATCTGGGGAACAAAGGCAATATCTACCGTATCGTTTTGACAGATAGAGGCGGATTCAGCGGTGGAGGAAAAGTAAATGGCGTTAAAGCTGTATCGGCCACAGCGCAGCCGCAGGCGCATATGCCGTCCCCCGCCAACCTGGCTAATCCGTTCGATCACCAGCTTTTCCATAATCAACACCGGCTTGGGGCAGCCGTTTCCGCAGGGCTCCAACTGGTTCAGAGAATCGATGTTCCCCAAAGTTAACAGTTCTGGCGGGATCACGCAGTCCGTCTCCAGCACAGTCCGGGGGGCATCATCGGTATAATAGGCGCTGGCCAGGGAACAAATCTGCTGGCGAAAATCAGCGATCTGGTCCCGGCGGATGGTAAAGCCAGCAGCCAGCTCATGGCCGCCATAGCTTTCCAGAAGTGCCGAAAGGGAGGTGAGGGAAGAAAACAGGTTAAAACCGCCGTAGCTGCGGGAACTTGCTTTGCCATGCTCCCCATCCAGGCAGATCAGAAATGTGGGACAGCAGTATTCCTCAGCAATGCGGCTGGCAACAATACCCACTACACCCTGATGCCAACATTCGTTTGCAAGAACGATGGCCTCCGGTTGTTTGCCCTGGGGAAGCATATCCACAGCCTGTTGGTAAATTTCCGATTCCACCGCCTGGCGCTGACGGTTCAAGTCGCATAATGCCTTGGCCAGTGCCTCAGCACGAACCGGGTCCTGGGTCAGAAACAGCTCTACTGCCAAATCGATCTGTCCCATGCGGCCTGCCGCGTTGATCCGGGGTGAGAGCATATAGCCTACGGCGGAGGCGGACACAGAACTGGGCTCACAGCCGCTCTGGCGCATCAGGGCAGCAATGCCGGGGCGGGGGGCGCTTCGCAATGCTTCCAGACCGCGGGAAACAAATACCCTGTTTTCACCCTGCAGGGGCATTACATCTGCCACCGTGCCCAGGCATACCATGTCCGCATAATCCTGCAAGACTTGCTCCTGGCTGCCGCACAACGCGCTTGCCAGCTTACACGCCACACCCACACCGGAAAGACCCTTATGGGGATAGCCACCATCACGGCGGTGAGGATCCACCACTGCAACAGCCTTGGGAAGCTCTTCTTTACATTCGTGATGGTCTGTAATTACCAGGTCAATGCCCAGATGGCGGCACAAACAGGCCTCATCCAGAGCGGTAATGCCGCAGTCCACAGTGATGATCAACGTTACACCCTGCCCATGTAGATAGTGGATAGCCATGGAATTCAGGCCGTAGCCCTCTTCCAGCCGTCCGGGAATATAGGGCACACAGTCAGTTCCGTGACAGCGCAGGAAGTCCGTAAGTAAGCAGGTGGCGGTAATACCGTCCACATCATAATCCCCAAAAACAGCAAGCTTCTCTCCCCTGGACATGGCAAGCCTCACCCGCTCAGCGGCCAGGTCCATATCAGTCAGAAGAAAGGGGTCTGGAAGGGGGCTGCTGCAGTCCAGATATTTAAGGGCCTGCTGTTCATTGGCGATTCCCCGGGAGGCCAGCACCATAGCAGCCAGAGGCGCATATCCGCTTCTGACCAAAGTATTTACTGCATCCATCTCCGGTATCGCCGTATTCCAAATTCCGTATTTCAAAGCAATACACATCCAATTATATCATTTGGGTGTATTATATCAAAAAAGTTAAGGATGCACAATACTTTGCGGCAATTTTCCGGGGTGTAAATTTCAGTTTGCCGGGCAGTTTCGTACTACCCTTTGTAGGATGCTGGCTGTCTCCTGCCCTACAATGGCTGTGCTAAAACTACGCAATAAATACAAATTTAGCTTGCTTTCTCTGTCAGGCTTTTCATGGCAGTGGCCAGCATGGGGGCCAGAAGCATACCCAGAATCCCCCAAAATTTGTAGCCCACATAAAAAAAGATCAGCGTTACCAGTGGATCAAGGCCCAAATGTTTCCCCACCAGCCGTGGCTCCAGTATGGTTCGGGTGAGCATGGCAGCACCGTAGATGCATAACAGCCCCAGTGCCTGCAGGGGATGGCTCTGCAGCAGGGCAACCAAGGCCCAGGGGATCAGAACGGTGCCGGTGCCCAATACAGGTACCGCATCTACCAATGCTATCAACAGTGCCCAAACAGGCGCATAAGAGATCCCCAGAATCAGTAAACCCGCAGTTACGATTGCGTAAGTGACAGCCATCAGCTTCAATTGGGCCTTCAGCCAGCCACCCAGAGCCTTTCGTATACGGTATAACGCGGGCAGGTATTTTTTCTTCCAGGAAGCGGGCAGACGCTGTATTGTAAATTGCCGGATGTCCGGCAGCCGGGAGGAAATCATAAAGCCGGCCAATATTCCTGTGCCCAACCCCACAGCACCGTCCGGAATCCAACCAAGCAAGGAGGTAAGAAGACCGGGAACCCGGCGGCTGACCTGTTGCAGCAGCGCCGAACCACTGCCAAAAAAATCCAGAACGACCTGGGTCAGAAATGCGCGCAGACCATCAGGAGCCCGATCAGCAAGCCCAATCAGCCAGTCCTGGAGCAGTGTCATACCCTGCTGGGCAGTCTGTCTGATATCCGGCATGGTAGCAGCCAGATGGCCCAGCTCTTTGACAGTCAGCGCTCCTGCCAGCCACAAGGTAGTAAACAGCAGAATCAGGGTAACGGTAACACCCACACCGGCAGAAAGCCATCGGGGAAGGTGAAGTCTGCGCACACCCAGTCCAACGGCCGGTTCTGCAGCCAGGGCGATCATGGTCCCCAGCAGAAAGGGGAGAAGCACTGGTAAAAGGTATTTTAGCCCCAGCCACAAGGCCAGGAAGATGCCGCAAACAGTAAGCGCTTTACGCAGGGAAGATGAGGCCATTTTTTCTCCTTTCCGCTTCTTGGTTAAGGCTTGCTTTTTATAAAATATATGTTACAATGAACAAAAGGAATCCATAATAAATATGGGAATTTAGGCACAACACGGGAGGTTGCTTATGACGAAGGAACCTAAGTATTATATCGTAGAAGCGTCCGCGCTGCCTGAGGTATTTATAAAGGTTGCAGAGGCAAAGCGGCTGCTTTCCACAGGAGAGGCAGCTACAGTCAATGAAGCCACCCGCATGATGGATATCAGCCGCAGTGCGTTTTATAAATATCGGGATTCGGTGCTTCCCTTTCAGAATATGATGACCGGTCGCATCATTACCTTTCAGCTTCTGCTGCGTGACGAGTCGGGCATGCTATCCCGTATTCTGGAGATATTTGCTCAGACCAAGGCCAATATTATGACGATCAATTCTATTGTGCCTACCAACGGCTGCGCGGTAGTTACCATTTCCGCTGAGACAATGGATCTGACGGTGCAGCTGGAGGAGCTGCTGCGCCGACTGCGCCAGCCCCAAGGTGTTATCAAAGCTGAAATACTGGCCGGCTGACACAAAAATGAGGGGGAATGTTTTTCTTTGGAAAAGCATTCCCTGCTTTTTTGCGGGTTATACCCTTTTTGCCGGTTTCTTCCGCTTGGCAAATGTACACAGCCATGATATACTGAAGAAAAAAACAGCGGAGGAGGCGCTTATGAAGACCAAGGCAAAGTCTGTTTATAAAATATCGCATTTTTGGGGAATTTGCGCCATTCTGCTGGCGGTACTGGGAATGGTGGCTGCCATTGCCTTCGGGAAACCCGGCTCCGCGGAAAGACAGGATACCACTGCACAAACCCAACAGACAGGGATGTCCGGCCTGATGAAGAATCCGCTGACGGCGGAAGATTTCGTGTATGAGGGCGATTATCTGACCTGCCTGAGCACCCGGACTATGCTGGGGATTGATGTATCCGTTTGGCAGGAAAGCATTGACTGGAGCCAGGTCAAAGGGGCGGGCATCCAGTTTGCTATGATCCGCTTGGGATATCGGAGCATGGAGGAAGGAGTGCTGAAGGAAGATTCCTGCGCAAAGGCTAACTACACTGGTGCTACGGCTGCAGGGATTCCGGTGGGGGGCTATTTCTTTTCCCAGGCAGTCACCGTGGAAGAGGCTGAGCAGGAGGCGCAATTTGTGTTGGACATGGTTCGGGGATGGGATATTCAGATGCCCATTGTCTACGATTGGGAGCATACCGGAGAGGAAACCCGTACTGCCAATGTAGATGCCCGAACCCTGACTGACTGTGCCAGGGCTTTCTGCCAGAAGCTGGAGAAGGCCGGTTATCAGGCGATGGTGTATTTTAATACTTATCAGGCCGAAAACAGCATGTATTTGGAGGAATTGGTGGATTATCCATTTTGGCTTGCCCAATATGACCAGCCTATGGACTTTGCCCACAGAGTGGATATGTGGCAATATACCGATCAAGGCAAGGTTCCCGGTATTACAGGGGATGTGGACATGAATTTGTATTTTCGCTATGAATAAAACAAATGCCGTCACCAATTGGTGACGGCATTTGTTTTATCCTTCTGCATTGCCGCTGTTGGGGCTTTTGGGTCTGCGGCGGTGGTGAGTGTTACGGCGGGGCTTTTGGTGCCTGCCAGCTTCAGCTTGTGGGTGGGGATTGGGTGCATCTGTTTGCTCGGCGGACTTCTTTTCAGACGGTTCGCCAGCCGCCTGCCTGGGCTTACGGCTTCTGCGGCGGGAGCGATTAGACCGGGGCTCATGGACATCCCCGGGTCCGTCAGTCGAGACCTGCATAGTTTGTTCCTCAGCAATGGTTTCGTTGCTGTAGCGGAATTTAATAGAATCCAAGAGCGGTTGTTCTTCCTCCTGTTCTTTGCAGGCACGCTTACCCGAACCGGAGATAGGTGCTAGGTCGGCCGGAATGGGAGGATCGTTCTTTTTTGCCTTGCCGCTGCGCAGAACAGCAATATCTGCGTTATTGTAGATATTGATGGCTTCCGGCTGGAGCTCCATCTTTACCTTGACACGCTGACGCAGCAGATCAATATCTACTACGGTTCCTCTGCCGTCTGGGGTATCCACAAAGGATTCAGCCTTGGGGCTGGAGCGGATTAGGTCCTCGTAGGCATCCTGCTCGTACTTGAGGCAACACATAAGCCTGCCGCAGGTGCCGGAGATCTTGGTAGGATTCAGACTCAGATTCTGGGTTTTAGCCATTTTAATGGAAACCGGCTGAAAATCATCCAAAAAGCTTGCGCAGCAGAAGGGACGGCCGCAGATGCCCAGGCCGCCAACCATCCGGGCCTTGTCACGAACGCCGATTTGCCGCAGTTCAATACGGGTGTGGAAAAGACTGGCCAGATTTTTAACCAGCTCCCGGAAGTCTACCCGCTCATCGGCGGTGAAGAAAAACAGTAGCTTGCTGCCGTCAAAAGCACATTCGGCGCTGACAAGCTGCATGTCCAGACCCAGTTCCTCGATCTTTTGCAGGCAGGCCTGGAAAGCCCGCTTCTCTTTGTGGTGGTTTTCCGCGGCAATTTTCTCGTCTTGGGCATTTGCCAGCCGCAGCACAGGACGCAGGGGCGCAACCACATCCTTTTGGCTGATGGTATGGTTGCCGCTGGCACAGATGCCGTACTCCGGCCCCCGGGCGGTGTCGATGATCACATGGTCTCCCGGATGACAGGTGATCCCGTTGGGATCAAAATAATAGATTTTCTGCCCGGGGCGGAATTGGATATCCACCACTTCTACGGTATCGGGCATCAGATTTTTTTCCTCGTTCATTGGTTAACTCCTTAGGCTAAGGGACGTTGAACCCCAACAGGTTTTCAGGGCATTGTATTTCCGAATACTACAGAAAATCCCTTGATAATACACAGAGTATGATCTTTATAATTTTCTTTGTTTTGAAAAATACAGACTGCTGAAAACTGCGAAGCATCCCTCAGCAAGCAATTTTTGATTGTTTTTGGTGCGGATAACGAAGCTTTGCTAATGCAAGGCAAGGAAGATAAGCTAAAAAGCAACAAAAAGGGCTGCTGTGGGGCTGTTGGGGTTCCACGTTCCTCAGCCTATCGCAGGACCCATTCCAGATAGCCGCACACGGCCGCTACGGACACATTGCCCTGGGTATATTCGATGGCCTTTTGCAGATAACGGATGGCCTCCATCAGCTCCAAGGAACTGCGGACAGTACTAAGCTGCCGGGCAGCAGGAGAAATAGCCTGCACGCCGGAACGGCAGACCAGGGCACTCTGCAGCATCTGGACCCATTGCTCCAACACCGGCAAGAGCTGATCCCGCTTCCACTTTTCCATGGGCACCAGCACTTCTAATAATCCCATGGTGTTCCGGGCAGCAAAGCTGGAAGTGAAGCCTTCTGTCTGTGGGCTGACCGCACCGCCGCTTTCCAGCAGGGTTTTCGCCTGACCCAAATAGCCGCCGCACCGGGCAATGGCACCCGCGATCTGATCCGCATCCGCCTGGGGGAATTCTTTTGCAAGCTGGCTGCGCAGAAGCCCATCCGGCAGACCGTTTAGGGAAAGCACTGTGCAGCGGGAACGGACTGTAGGCAGCAGCTTTTCCGCGTTATCCGTCAGCAGCAGAAACACCCCATAGCTGGGGGGCTCTTCCAGCACCTTCAGCAGGGCGTTCTGACCTGGCACACCCATATCCTGTGCTCTGGGAAACAGATAGATCTTTTTATCTGATTCGTTGGGCTGGACAAACATATCTGCTCTGGCCCGGCGGATCAGCTCCACAGAAACGTTTTTTTTCTCCGGCTCATCCACAGTAATGAAATCCGGGTGTGTATTGGCCAGCACCTTTCGACAGGCAGCACAACGCAGACAGGGGCGATCATTCTCTTTGCATAGGATGGCAGCGGCCAGCAGCTGAGCCAAAGTATGCTTACCGGAGCCTTCGGGACCGGAGATCAGATAAAAATGGGAAATGTGGCCCCGGCGAAAACTGCGGCGCAGATTATCCTTTAGCCGGTCGTTGCCCAGCAGCGTGTCAAATCCCATACTGTCCTCCGAAGTTTTTAAATGATATACATACTCTTTCATTCTCGATTATATCCTGTCCCGGACAAAATAGCAAGAAAAAATTAAAAAACTGCCTATGGAACAAAGTCCACAGGCAGATGAGAATTAACGGGAAGTTACTGCGTTTGGTGGGTGGCCAGGATCTTTTTCTTATCCCGGTCTGCTAGCTTATACATTACAAAATATAGACCTATCAGCAGAACAGTGCCGATGGCAGCCACCAAAAAAGCAGGTACGTATGAGCCGACACGGTCAAAAACCATGTTGGCAAGAAGACCGCCAATCATATAGGCCAGAGAGCTCATTGACAGAAAGATCCCCACACAAAAAGGCTGCGCCTGATAGCCGAACAGTGCAGCGCTTAACAGAGGGACCATTACAGAAGTTAGCGGCAGGGAAATGGCAAAAAACAAAACAGCCAGCAGTGCGATGACTGGGGTGCTGACGATTGTGAACAGTGCCATACAGGCGGCAGTTCCTGACAGACATAGCATCATTACCCATTTAGCCCCGAGGCCGTCTGTTAAAATACCGCAGCCCAATTTCGTTGCAGCCAGCGCCAGCATCAGGAGACTTTGCAATGTGGCGGCGCTTTGGGCAGACAACCCTAGACCCTGGAGATGGGGAACCATCACAGTCAGAGCGCCGCCGGAGAAAACACAGGAAATAAAGGTGCCCAGAAGCATCAGGTAAAACACGGGGGAGCGCAGCATCTGCTTGCGGGTATAGCCAATCCAATGATCCATATGCACTTTCTTTTTTAAAAAGGCTTGGCCTTCGCCGTATGGCTGCAGACCCATATTCTGGGGATGATCCCGAATCAGGAGAAGCAGTCCCAAAGCCAAAACAGCCGCTAAAACCGCACTGTACACAAAGGCGGTATTCCAGCCGGAGGCTTCAATCGCACGGGACAGAAGCAGGCAGATCAGACTGCCGCCCAGGCCGGTTGCGGCAGTTACCATGCCCAAAATAGCACCCTGGTGACGGTGGAACCAGACACTGATAATCCGGGGTGGGCCTGCGGAGATGCACACGCCGTCAGCTAGACCCAAGACAGCATAGCCCAGAGAATACATGGCAATATTGCTGCTGGTGGCCAGAATGATTAACCCTGATATAGTGATTGCCATACAGGCCAGCACAGATTTGCGATAGCCAAAACGCAGCAGAAAAACACTGGAAAAAATAGCACTCAGGAAACCGGTAAGGTATTTGAGACTGCTCGCGAATGAAAAAGCACTTCGGGAGACCCCAAAGGATTCTGATACTGGGATAGTAAACAGTGACAGGTTGTTTCCCAAACCACCACAGATCATAAGCTGAATCAAAACGATCGCAGCGATGACCCAGTGGTAGTGTTTTTTTATCCAAGACATGATGTATCCTCCCGCTGCAATGTTTTCATATAGAAAAGGGCTGCTGTTTGACCCATTAGCCTTCATTATATCGCAATTTGGCAGATTGTCAATGGATATTTCTGCATCTTAAAAAGTATATATAGGATCATCTGCAGGCGGTTTTTTGGTTGCTTTTTTTTGCCAGGTGTTGTAGAATTATTCCATCGGAAATTTTCTGAATTGTATTTTTTGGAGGTATTTCTATGAATGTCCTTGTTACCGGCGGTGCCGGATATATCGGCTCGCACACCTGTGTAGAGCTACTGGAAAGCGGCTACGGTGTGGTCGTAGTGGATAACCTGTGTAATTCCAATCCGGAGGCTCTGAACCGGGTGCAGCAACTGACGGGAAGAACACTGAAATTTTATGAGGGCGATGTGCGGGATAAAGCCCTGCTTACAAAGATCTTTACGGAAAACGAGATCGGCTGTGTAATTCATTTCGCTGGTCTGAAGGCCGTGGGGGAGAGTGTGGCCATGCCCTGGGAGTATTACGATAACAACCTGAACTCCACGCTGGTGTTGACCAAGGTGATGAGGCAGATGGGCATGAAGAACCTGATTTTCTCCTCCTCTGCTACGGTCTACACCGCAGACAATGAGATGCCCCTGAAGGAGACCAGCCGCACAGGCAACTGCACCAACCCCTATGGCTGGACCAAATATATGACTGAGCAGATTCTGTCGGGCCTTGCCTATGCGGATCAGGATTGGAGCGTTGTTCTGCTGCGCTACTTCAACCCCATCGGCGCCCATGAAAGCGGCCGTATTGGAGAGGACCCACGGGGTATTCCCAATAATCTGATGCCTTACATTACCCAGGTGGCAGTAGGCCGCCGGGAGAAGCTGAGCGTTTACGGCAATGATTACGATACCCACGACGGCACCGGCGTCCGGGACTACATCCATGTGGTAGATCTGGCCAAGGGCCATGTGGCAGCAGTGAAGTATGCCGCGGAAAACAAGGGCTGCGAGGTATTTAATCTGGGTACCGGCACCGGTTATTCCGTTTTGGATATGGTGAAAACCTTCCGGGATGTGAACCAGGTAGCCCTGCCCTATGCCATCGTGGATCGGCGGCCCGGAGATATTGCCACCTGCTATGCCGATCCTGCCAAGAGCAAGGAGAAGCTGGGCTGGACGGCGGAAAAAAATCTGGAGGATATGTGCCGGGATTCCTGGAACTGGCAAAAAAATAACCCCATGGGCTACGGAGAATAAGCAAATCAAAAGTGCAGACGGCAAAAGCTGTCTGCACTTTGTTACGTGCCAAAAACCTGTCATTGCGAACCAGTGATCGATGTCACTGGTTCGCAATGACAGGTTTCGGTGAGGTTTCCACACCGGTGCGCGCTACTTTTCAGTGAAACCAAATAGTTCCCTGCCGGGGGCGGTACTTTCTTGCTTCGCCAAGAAAGTACCCAAAGAAGGCGACATAGGGGGGAGCGACATGACCGCCGCCTGTGGCGGATAAAGGGAATGGAGCGAGTGGCAGCGGTCGGCAATTGACGAAGGTGCTTTTGCACCGAGGAAAATGCCGGGCACCGCAACAGGAACGGCTGAGCGTGCGCTCCCGCGCACAAACCGCCCCTCCCCTTTGTACCCCTCCTGCGCACCAACGGCAGACAGGCACAATGTTTCAGGTTTTTATGATGCGTTGATTATCCATTGTAGGGGGCGGCGCCCTCGACGTCCCGTGTCTCTGGCGTAAATTCCCATTGCTGGGCGGGGCG
>JAZNIG010000077.1:0-2671 GCA_045577355.1 Faecousia sp.
TTGCTTCCTGCAACACGGCGGATTGCATGGGGAACCAACAGACCCACAAAGGACAAAAGACCTGCAAGACTGACGGCACACCCGGAAAGAAGTGCCGCAAACAGCAGAAACAGTGTTCTCATGACCGATGTGTTCAAGCCAAGCCCCTGTGCATTTTCTTCTCCCAATGTCAGTACATCCAGTTCGTTATGCAAGGTGGATAGAATGACAATCACGATCAATATGGTTACCGTGGCAGGGATGAGTTTTGGGTATGTAATCGAAGAAAATTCGCCAATCTTAAAATCATTGCTCATCACACCGACTTCAGGGATAAAGGTAACAATTGTGTCCGAAATGGCTCCCAGCAGGCTGTTCATGGCAACACCGATCAGGATAACGGTACCACGGGATGCACCCCAATGTTTTGCACCAAAACTAACGAGCATCACCGCTGCAAAAGCACCGATAAATGAAAAGAACGACAACTGCCATCCTCCATAGATTCCAAGCGCTGTGCATACGGTCACGGCAAGACCTGCACCGGCATTTACACCAATGATGCTTGGGGAAGCAAGGCGGTTTGCCAGAACACCCTGAATCACCGCACCGGATACAGCAAGTGCCGCACCGCACACTAAGGAGGCCAGCGTTCTTGGCAGTCTGGAATAGGCAAAAATCCGTGTTCCAGCGGATGCGTTAAATCCTTTTTGAAAAGCTTCCGCTATTTCAGAGATAGAAAGAGAGGTACTGCCAAGGATAATCCCCAGCACTGCCGAAACGCCCAGAAATACGATTCCAACAATGTACAGCCATCTTATTCTGTTATTCTGTGAGTAATATTTCACTGAGTTTTTCATATGATTCTGCCCAATCTGCGTTCGGTTTTATATTAAACAGTTTTCTCTCCATAAGATAAAGTCTGCCTTCTGCGACAGCATCCAGGGTTCCCCATGCAGGATTCTCATTCATCATCTGATTGAGGTTATCTATCGCTTTTTCTGTATCATCACCCATAGTAACAACAAAAATTCTGTAAGGTTCCTGCCGTATGATACTTTCCACACTCAAAGTTTCAAGAAGGGATGTATCGCTGTCGGCAATATTGATGCAGCCAAGGTCAGCAAGCATTTCGCCGAGAATCGTTCCTTTGCTGCCCTTTGCCTTAACTGAACTGGAATGGGCCCGGAGCAATAAAACTGTTCGCTGTTCCTCTGGCAGTGCCCGTTCTTCGATGGCCTGTTTAATATCTTCTATCTGAGACTGAATTGCCAAACCATTGCGTTCGTACAAGTCTTTTCTTCCGGTAATATCCGTGCAGATATCCAGCATTGCCAAATAATCCGAAAAATTATCCACATCAAAATAGGCGACTGTAATGCCAGCAGCTTCCAGCGTTTCTTTCATCTCTACATTTGAGGAGGTAGATGCGCTTGCAATCACAAAATCAGGGTTTGCAGAAAAAATCAATTCCAGATTTGGTGAGTGCGCACCGCCAATATTTGCTGCATCCGGCAACGCCAATCCAAAATCGTCCCAGGCATCTTCTGCCGTAGCACACACGGAACCACCGGCAAGCATCCACACATCTGCGAAGCTGCCAAGGAGTGCTGCTACCCGTTCCGGCTCTTTTGGAACAGATACTTCTCTGCCGAGGGCATCCGTAAATGTTACAGCACTTTGATCGTATTCGTTCTGTTCAGAGCAGCAAGCGGTAAGCAGACTGGACAGTACAGAAAAACAGATGATTATTGCGATAATCTTAAAACATTTTCTCATATATGATCGTGGAAACCTCTCAGTAATTATTGACATATGCTCTATTCATTGATAAAATATAAATGGCATATGCCACTTATGATTATAAGGGATTGGTGGCCGGATGTCAATTACTATAGAAAGGAAAAGCGTATGCCCCGACCGAAACGATGCAGAAAAGTGTGTTCCATGCCCAGAGTTTCAGAGTTTCTTCCAACCGGCGAAAGTGCTGACTTCATTGTGCTGACGGTAGATGAGTATGAAAGTATTCGTCTGATCGACAAACAGGGCTTTTCTCAAGAAGAGTGCGCTGCCTATATGCAGGTAGCAAGAACAACTGCACAACAGATTTATAACTCAGCGAGGAAAAAAATTGCGTCCGCTTTAGTGGATGGAAAAGGACTTCGCATCGAAGGCGGAGACTATCGTTTGTGTGACGGAAACGAAGCCTTTTGCGGTTGCGGAGGTTGTTCCCGACATTGCTTGGAAAATCAATAACGAAAAGGAAGGTATATAAAATGAGTCTTTCAAAAGAACAAATTACGAGTGTTAAGGGCAGAGGCTTTTTGCTGAACAGAGGGACAGAATGCTTCTCAGGCAGAATCGTCACTGTTGGCGGCCTGTTCGCACCAGATGAACTCCATGCCATTGCGGAGTGTGCGGAAAAGTTTGGTAATGGTAAAGTAATTTTTACATCCCGTCTTGCTGCTGAGATCGTAGGCATTCCCTTTGAGATGATTCCGGAAGCAGAAGCCTTTATGGCAGAGCGTGGTCTTCACTTTGGCGGCACCGGTGCAAAAGTTCGTCCCATCACCGCCTGCAAGGGTACGACCTGTGTATATGGAAATATTGATACACAGGCACTTGCCAAAGTAATCTATGATCGGTTCTATATCGGCATGAAGGATGTAAAGCTTCCTCATAAGTTCAAAAT
>JAZNIG010000078.1:0-2187 GCA_045577355.1 Faecousia sp.
GAGGATCCCTGCAGCTTTTATGCCACATTTCAGGTGGCTGAGAAGCATAGCTTTATGGAGCTGGTTTTTGAGGGCTTGGACACCATCTGCGATATTTTCCTAAACGGCGAAAAGCTCGATAGCGTAAAAAATATGCACAGAACCTTTGTATACGATGTGAAGGATAGGGTGAAGCTGGGTGCCAATACGATCCGGCTGGATTTCGCATCGCCCAATGCGTATTTCCGCAAAATGGAGGCGCAGAGGCACGTGTACACCAATGCGGATACCCTCCAGGGCGCCGCGCAGCTGCGTAAAGCGCTCTATATGTCCGGGTGGGACTGGGGTCCCAAGCTGCCGGATATGGGCATCTTCCGGCCGGTATGGCTTCGGAGTTATGAAGTGGATCGCCTGGAGGATGTGGAGATTCGACAAAAGCATGAAAATGGCAATGTAACGCTTACATTGAATGTGCAGACAAAGCACGCGGGTCCCCAGTGCCGTCAGTATGCCGTAGTAGATGGAAAGCGCTATCTGCTGGAAAATGGTCACGGGGAGATTAAAATTGAGAACCCCAAGCTGTGGTGGCCCAATGGCTACGGCGAGCAAAATCTGTATTCCGTAGAGGTGGAGCTGGTCTATCAGGATGAGGTAATTGACCGCCAGAGTAAGCAAATCGGACTCAGAACCTTGACTATCAGCAGAGCACCGGATCAATACGGTGAGGAATTCTGTTTTGTGGTCAACGGCGTCAAGATTTTTGCCATGGGCGCTAACTATGTGCCTCAGGACAATATTTTAAGCCGTATCACAGAGGAAAAAACGGAAAAGCTGATAAAAAGCTGTATCGATGCCAACTTTAACTGCCTGCGGGTATGGGGCGGCGCATACTATCCTGAGGAATTTTTCTTTGATTTGTGCGACCGTTACGGACTGATCGTGTGGCAGGATTTTATGATTGCCTGCTGTAACATCTACCTGAGCGAAGAATTTAAAGAAACGCTTTGTCTGGAATGCGAGCAGCAGCTTCGCCGTTTCCGTCACCGTGCCTGTCTGGGCTTGGTGTGCGGCAACAATGAGATGGAATCCGCCATTTTGCATTGGGGTGACGGCAAGGGCAATTTGATATGCGACGGTCCTTTGGTAAAGGAGCATTACTTAGAATTCTATGAGAATATCCTGCCGGAGCTGTGCGGTCGGGTAGCACCGGATGTATTCTATTGGCCTTCTTCTCCCTCCAACGGCGGAAACTTTGACGATCCTGACGATCCTTCCCGGGGTGACCAGCATTTCTGGGAGGTTTGGAACGGAGAAAAGCCTTTCACAGAGTACCGCAAGCACAAGTTCCGTTTCTGCTCTGAATTTGGATTTGAATCTATGCCTCCAATGAAGACCATTCGAACCTTTGCAGAACAGAAGGATATGGATCTGTTCAGCGAGGTTATGCGCAACCATCAAAAATGCACGCTGGGCACTAAAAATACGGATTTTTATATTCGTGCCAACTATCCTTACCCCGTGAGTTTGCCTTCTCTGGTATATACTTCGCAGATCTTGCAGGCAGATGCCATCAAGTACGGCGTGGAATATTTCAGAAGAATTCGGGGCTGCTGCATGGGTTCTGTGTATTGGCAGCTCAATGACTGCTGGCCGGTAGCTTCCTGGTCCAGCCTGGATTATTTTGGCAGATACAAGGCACTGCACTATGCCGCAAAGAAATTCTATGCCCCCGTGGCTTGCGCCCTTTTCCACGAGGATGGACAAATCAAGGTGAACATCGCCAACGAGACCATGCAGACAGTTTCCGGCAAGGTAAAAACTTATTTGTGCCGCAATGACTTTACGGTTCTTGAGGAAGCAGAGCTACAGTATACGGTGGATGCCCTGTCCTCATTAGATATCGGGAGTGTATCGGATGCAGCAATGACATCCCCCCGGGAGTGCTATTTCTACGCAGATGTGTATGATGATGCGGGCAAGTTCCTGATGCGCCAAACCCTTCTGTTGGCCCTTCCCAAGGACTTTGCGTGGAAAGAGCCCAATATCCGGGTAGAGATCAAGGATCGTGCCGACGGCGTGGAGATTACAGTATCTGCAAGTGCTTTTGCAAAATATGTGGAGATTGATTTTAAAGAGACTGATGTGGTGTTGTCAGATAACTATGTGGATGTGACAAGTCCCGCCCCTGTAACGCTGTTTGCGAAGACA
>JAZNIG010000079.1:0-9606 GCA_045577355.1 Faecousia sp.
ACGGGCTGATGCTCCACGGAGTAGCACATGGTGGGGTTGATGGCGTTGCGCATCCAGGCGGTCATAGCGCCGGCAACATCCAGATCCTCACAGGTAACGGGATCGCCGTTCTTGGAGTAAGCAACAACGATCTTGCCGATACGCTCGCGCAGATCCTTCAGGTCCTTGGCAACAGCCAGGATAGCCATCAGCTCGGAGCCAACGGCGATGCCGAACTTGCTCTCCATCATGAAGCCGTCCAGACGGCCGCCGATACCGATGATGATGTTCCGCAGGCTCTGTGCGCAGAAGTCGATGATCCAGCCCATCTCCACCCGCTTGGGGTCGATGTCCAGACGCTTCAGGCCCTTCTTTGCCAGCCACTCATCGGTGTTGTTGCGCTCGTGCTGCATACGGGCAGTCAGAGCCACCATGGCCAGGTTGTGGGCGTTCATAATGTCGTTGATATCGCCGGTCAGGCCCAGGGAGAATTCAGTCATGGGCATCAGCAGAGCGTTGCCGCCGCCGGCTGCAGTACCCTTCACGTTCATGGTGGGGCCGCCGGAGGGCTGACGCAGTGCGCCGCCGGCGTTCTTGCCGATGTAGCCCAGACCCTCAATCAGGCCCAGGGAAACGGTGGACTTGCCTTCGCCGAAGGGAGTGGGGGTAACAGCAGTAACCTCGATGAACTTGCCGTCGGGCTTATCAGCCAGACGCTTCATGACCTTGATAAAGTCGATCTTGGGGGTCTTGCCGTAGGGGATGATTTCCTCGGGCAGCAGGCCCAGCTTCTCGCGGAAGTAATCCACGGAGGGCAGGGTCTTTTCGGCCTCTTCTGCGATCTGCCAGTCAGCGAACTTGGTGGGGTCCAGCTTTACCAGGCCCTTCTCGTCCACATACTTGCCGTTCTCGTCAAAAACGATTGCCATAGTGTGTTTCCTCCTTAAGTTGGTGTCTTACGACACAATGATTGACATATTTATTCCTCGACAATGGCTGCGTCCCGAATCAGGCGCATGACCTTGCCGGTAAGGACACTGTTGATAACGGCCTGCTCCAGGGCGGCATCATACTGCTCCTTGAGCTCCGTCATGGTGATGTTGTTCTGGCGGCAGATGGCGGCCAGCGTCTGGGCGATCTCCTCCTGGTCCGCTTCCAGACCCTCCGCCAGCACAATCTCGTCAATGGCGGCGCGGCACCGCAGAGCGGCTTCCGCAGTGGGTCTCACATCCTCCCGGAGGGCCTGTTCTGTGGTATTCATAAACTGGCAGTACATCTCCAGATTCAGGCCCTGCTGGGCAAGCTGGGCGCGGAGGTTGTTTATCTGATCCTCCACCGCGTCGGCCAGCATCTGATCGGTAATCGTCAGCTCCAGTGTCTGGGCTGCTTGATTCAGAAGCCGGTCCTGCAGGTCCATTTCACCCCGCTCGTCAGCATAAGCCTGCAGGCTTTCCTGCAGCCGGGTACGCATCTCCTCCAAGGTATCGCACTGGCCCACTTCCTTGGCAAAGGTGTCATCTAGATCGTAGGGGGTCTTGATGCGGATCTTGAGAATTTTGCACTGAAACTCCGCAGCTTTGCCCGCCAGGTTCTCGGCGTGGTAGGCTTCGGGGAAAGTGACCTTTACGGTGACCTCTTCGCCAGGGACCTTATCCACCAACTGCTCTTCGAAGCCGGGAATGAACATCCCGCTGCCCAGGACCAGGGTCTGATTCTCCGCAGTGCCGCCGGCGAACTGCTCGCCATCGCAGAAGCCTGCGTAATTGAGGATGACCTCGTCACCCAACTGGGTGGGGCGGTCGCTGACCTCGGCGATCCGGGGGTTCTGCTGCAGCAGCCGCTGCAGATTGCGGTCCACTTCCTCGTCAGTAACCATATGCTTTTCCAATTTGGCCTTCAGGCCCTTGTAAGTAAATTGCATGGGAAGCTCCTAATATGTATAAATAAAGGGCAATCCAGTTCCACAAAACTGAATTGCCCAGACGGTCGGCTTGCAACACCTGTGTTCCCCCGCAGAAATCTGCGTTAAATGACCTGTTGCGGTGTCCGATAAAATCTTCGAGCTTACGCTTTTCCTCGATTTTATCGACCGCGGCCACTCGCTCCACTCCCTTTTTCCGCCACAGGCGGCGGTTGTGTCGCTCCCCGTCAGTTACACAGGTTGATTATAAATTACGTCCTGTTGCGGTGCCCGATAAAATCTTCGGGCTTACGCTTTCCCTCGATTTTATCGACCGCGGCCACTCGCTCAGGTCGCTTCATCCGCCACTGGCGGCGCTCCCATCGCTCCCCGTCAGTCATATGGCATCGTGAATATGATACAGCAGGTTTTCAGATTTGTCAAGAGGGGAAGGGGGAAAATTCGATAAAAATTTACGGATAGCGGCTCAGATCCGGTACAGCCGCTTAGCGTTGGCGGTGGTAATGCTGTGGACCTCTTCCACACTGATCCCCCGCAACTCAGCCAATTTTTCGGCCATCCGGTACAGGTAACCCGGATCGTTGCGTTTGCCCCGGAAAGGTTCCGGTGCCATAAAGGGGCAGTCGGTTTCCAAGACGATCCGCTCCAGAGGGATGGAGGAGGCGGTCTCCACTGCTTTGCGGGCGTTTTTAAAGGTCAGCACTCCGGTAAAGCCGATGTACCAGCCCAGATTCACCAATTGCCGGGCCATTTCCGCAGAGCCGGAATAGCAGTGGAAGACACCGGTCACGGTGGGGAATTCTTTAACCACGGTCATACCGTCCTGATGGGCATCCCGCTCATGGATGATCACCGGCATGCCGGTCTCCCGGGCTAGCTCCATCTGCATCCGGAAGGCCCGAAGCTGAACCTCTCTGGGAACGTCCTCATAGTAGTAATCCAGACCGATCTCGCCAATGGCCTTCACTCGGTTATGTTTACATAGCTTTCTGTATTCTTCGATCACAGCTTCGTTGACCTCATCAGCCGCATCCGGGTGGGAGCCTACAGAGGCATAAATAAAGGGATATTGCTCTGCCAGGGCGATACAGTCATAGGAGCTTTTCAGGCTACAGCCTGCGTTGAGCACCAGTTCAATGCCCTGATCGGGCAGACCGGAAAGCAATTCTGCCCGGTCCGGATCAAAGGCCGGATCATTTAAATGGGCGTGGGTATCAAATAACATAATGGTATCTCCTGTATTAAATATCAGTTTTACGCACTGCCTATAATCCTACGCGTACGTACCGATAGATTCCGATCAATACAAATTTCTAATCCTTTTCCTGGATGACAGCCACCAAGCAGCTGTCCACCTGCCGGACCCGGGGGTCATCCAGCCGGAATTGGGTGCGGTTGGGATAGCCTTGCAGGCCTGTGCCGGTGTATTTGGCGTAGGCCTCCTTCAAGACCCAGAAGGTCAGCAGGGCCAGACGCTTGTCCGGGGCGGTGTCGTATTGGGCTTTTTCCGTGGGAGACAGGATCTTTTCTGACAACCGCAGGTCAATATCCCGGTCAGCTTCCTCAGCGTCAATGCCGACAGGGGTTTCGGAAAGGGCGCAAAATACATGATGGGGGGTGTGGGAGATGGAAAAATGCAACGAACCTTGGGAGAAATAGGGCTTTCCCCGGTCAGAGATCAGGATAGGGGGCATTTGCTGGCCGGTATAGGACCGGTACATCCGCTGCAGAAGCTGCCGCCCGGCTTCGTGCCCCTGTCCCGGACCGATATGCGCATATTCAAGAACCAATATCAACCCTCCCAGAGCGTCAAAGTCCAATTTGCCGGGCTGTTTTCTATTAGCCATTGTAGGGGAGGGGCAGCGCCCCTTCCGCCCACAGTAGTGTTGCAATAACAGAACCATAAATACATATTACATTCAGTATATCCGGGAAGCGCTGCTATGTCAACGAAAAGGGTTCTATTTTTCTAGGTGGAGGCATAGATTTTCGTAAAGCAAGGAGGAATGGACATGGCAGAAGAACGGATGGTATTGCCGCATAAATTGTCACTAAATGAGCGAAAGGCCCTAACAATGACCGGTGTGACAGAGGTAGTCAGCTTTGATGACAGCGCGGTGATCCTGAAGACCGGGCTGGGGACTTTGGTAGTTCAGGGGAGAGAGCTGCAATTAAAGACCTTGTCTCTGGATGGGGGACAGGTGGCGGTAGACGGACAGGTATCAGCCCTAGTCTATGAGGAAAACCGGCCCAGCGGCGGGCTTCTGCACCGCCTGTTCCGATGAACGCCCCGGAGGTTGCGGCCCAGCGGTTTGGAATTGCCTGTCTGCTGGGCTGCGGGCTGGGGCTCTATTACGGCTTTTTGCGGCCTTTGCGCCCCAAGTGGACGAGCCTGTCTGACCTGCTGTTTTTAGCCGGGGCTTTTTGGACCTGGATCTATCTGGGCTTCGGTGTTTGCCGGGGCGATCTGCGGCTGGGCTATATGGCAGGGCTTTTTCTGGGTGGATTCCTGTGGGAAGGCACCGTTGGCCGATGGCTCAGGCCGGTTTTTTTTGTGTTTTGGCGGTTTTTGGCTCGGGCTCTGGGGCTAATTTTCTGGCCAATCAAAATTATTTTGAAAAAAACCGTCAAATTTGTAAAATTTCTCTTTGCAAGCAGGAAAAAATGGGGTACAATAAAATGGAATAACCGTCAGAAAAAATGGCGGAGGATCGGAGGCATATTCCATGGCAACCGAAAAAAAGCCCCGCAGCCGGATTCGGCTGGTATATCGGCGCAGCTCGCCGCTGCTCAAGTGTGTGGTGATGGCGGCCATTGTATTGTCTATGGTGGCGATCCTGAGCCTGCGGTCCGCGATTGTGGATCTTCGCAGCAGTACCGACAGTCTGCGGTCCGAAGCTGCAGGGTTGGAGCAGGAAAACCAGCAGCTGGAGAAAAGCATCGCTGAACTGGGTACAGTCCAGAGCATTAAGCGGATTGCCAGAGAAAAGCTGAGCTTGGTAGATTCGGATTCCGTATTTTTTGATCCTGTGAAATAGTAATGGAGGAAGCAATTAGAACATGGAGTTAACCGTAGGAGCCGTTTTAGAGGGCAAGGTAAAATCAATCACAAATTTTGGCGCATTTATCGCACTTCCTGAGAATAAGACCGGGCTGGTACATATCTCGGAGGTGGCCAATACCTACGTCAGTGATATCCGGCTGCACCTGACTGAAGGGCAGGATGTAAAGGTCGTAGTCATTGGTGTGGATGGCAATAAAGTCAATTTATCCATTAAGCGCATGGAGCCTAAACCCCAGTGGGACAGAAACACCAGCCGGGAAGCAGGCCCGCAGAATCGGTTTGTCCGCACCAATCCAACGCCACCGCCCGCACCTAAGACGGCGGACCAGCTCTTTGAAGAAAAGCTCAAGGCATTTATGTCCGAATCGGACAGTAAGATCTCTTCTATCCGGCAGTATTCCGATCATCGGACCAAGAGCCGCAGAAGGTAACACAAGCGGATCACGGATTTTGCAGGGCGGGGCTGCGCCCGCCGAAAATACGCGTTTTAGACGGCGGGGGCAAGCCCCCGCCCTACCTTATTTCTGTGGGGGAGGGTCTATATGAAGACGGTACTCATTACCGGCGGAAGCCGGGGGATCGGGGCGGCGGCAGTGGAACAGTTTGCCCACCGAGGAGACCGGGTGTTTTTCTTTTATGAAAAAGAGCATGAAAAGGCCCGGACAGTGGCGGAAAAGACCGGTGCTACGCCTATTTGCTGCGATGTGGCAGATGGAGCGGCGGTTCGTGCCGCTTTTGGGAAGATTGGGGATGTGGATATTCTGATCTGCAACGCCGGGATTTGCTATACAGGCCTGATGAGCATGCTGCCGGAGGCAGATTGGGACAGGCTCTTTGCCGTCAATGTAAAAGGGATCTACCATTGTGTCAATGCAGCCATGTCCGGTTTTTTGAAAAAGCAAGCAGGCTGTGTCATTACTGTCAGTTCCATGTGGGGGCAGGTAGGCGCATCCTGTGAAGCAGCCTATTCGGCAACAAAGGGGGCGGTGATTGCACTGACCAAGGCCCTTGCCAAGGAACTTGGCCCCAGTGGGGTTCGAGTCAATTGTGTGTCCCCGGGGGTGATCCTGACAGATATGTGTGCCCGGGTGGAGCCTCAGATTCTGACGGAGATGGCCCAGGAGGCAGCGATTGGCCGAAACGGCACGCCGGAGGATGTGGCCGGTGCCATAGCTTATCTGGCAGATGCGGAATTTGTCACCGGGCAGGTGCTGCCTGTCAACGGTGGATACGTCATATAATGGGAGGATGTACAAATGAAAATTGCCATCGGCTGTGATCATGGGGCGCTGGAGCTGAAAAACGCTCTGATTCCCCATCTGGAACAAAGAGGTTACCAGGTGAAGGACTTTGGAACCTATACTGCAGATAGCTGTGACTATCCGGATTTTGCCGGCGCGGCGGCTAAGGCTGTGGCAGCGGGTGAATGTGAAAAGGGAATTGTGTTGTGCACCACCGGTATTGGGGTGTCCATCGTGGCCAATAAGGTCAAGGGGATCCGCTGTGCGCTGCTGTCCGATGTGATGTCTGCAAGAATGACCCGGGAGCATAACAATACCAATATGATGGCCCTTGGTGCCGGGGTGGTGGGGCAAATGCTGGCGCTGGAGATCGTGGACACCTGGCTGGGCACGGAATTCTCCCACAATGAGCGCCATCAACGCCGGATTGACAAACTGATGGCGCTGGAGACAGAATAAAAGCGTGGGTCACAAAAACCAAACACCGATCGGGTAGAATTTCCATAGTTTAAGGGTGTGTTGCAGTGTTTTAAACTGCAACACACCCTGTTTTGCGTGAAAGCCGTAGAATTATGCTTATGAAGTCTGTAGTTAATCAATATTGCCGTCCCAGGGCATGGAGGCAGGTTTTAGCGTAGGCATGCCGGCTTGATAGCGCAGAGTGTCATAGGCCACTGCGTAGGTGGTCTGCAAATAGCTGCCAAAACGCCAATACAGGGCCAGCGTAATGCCCAGATGCACCCCATAAAACAGAAAGTAGGCTCCATCTGCAGAAATGGGCAGAGATACACCAAGTAATGACAGGAACGAATCGCCGTAAGAAAGCAGCAAAGCAAGAGCCTGAAGCCCATAAAACCACCAGAAACTCAGATCCAGCCGGAACAGGGGGAATACTTTGCCCCGGGTCATGCGCCAGCTTGTGATAATAGCATCAAGGGCACCGGTCTTCTTTTCCTCCATGATCAGATAGTTGGCCATCCGCAGCCGGTACAGCACCGGTGCGGCCAACAAAACCAACAGTACCAGGAAGATGGGCAGCATAGGCATCATAGCGTCTGTAAGTGCGGCGATAGTGGCTTCGTCAATTGCGGGCGCGGCTGTATTTGAGGCGGCGGCTTCCTGCAAAAGAGGAACTAGGATGTTATACAGCGGGTCAGACAGCGGTGTCATCATAAAAATGCCCGAACTCAAATTGATACAGAGGAAGGCAAGGGCAAAGAAAATGGCAGACTGCAGCAGCATCAGCCGCAGCACGGGGCCGAACCGGTGGAAGCCGGCAGCCAGATCGGTCGGACGGGCAGACTGGCTGCGGGCAATTTGTATAGCGGCGTACACCATGCCGATCTCCCAAAAGGGAAGCAGGAGCGTACCCGCAAGCTGCAGGGCGGACTGAGCAGTGGTCAGGTAAGACCGCAGGCCAATGCCGGACAGACCGCCGGTGCTGCCAATCTGCTGCTGCAGAATATAGTTGATCACACTAATCAGCAGAGTAACGCCCAGAGAAACACCGGTGTGAATCAAAATCAGCAGGCGCGGATTGTAGGCCGCCTCTGAAAGCCGGGAAGCGGCAGTTTGCTTTAAGCCCTTCCGGTCACGAATGTTCATAACAGTACCTCCGGTCATATGCAAAAACTTGCGAATGTAACAATCTGCTATAGTTATACGTTAAAAAGGAAAAAATAGCAAATGAATTTTTTGTAACAGTAGCAATTTGGAATGAAATTTGGTACATTAAGGTAAATATGACTTACCCGGGAGGCAACTTATGGAAATGGGAGCACGTTTGAGACAGGCGCGGTTGGAGGCAGGTCTGTCACAGCGGCAGCTTTGCGGAGGAGAGATCACCCGCAATATGCTGTCGCAAATTGAAAATGGAAGTGCAAAACCGTCAATGGATACCCTTCGCTATCTGGCAGCCCGTCTTGGAAAGCCTATGGCCTATTTTCTGGAGGAGCAGGCGGTGATTTCGCCCAATCAGGAAATCATGGAGCGGGCCAGACAGGCAACAGGAACGGCGGTGTTGGAGGCGTTGGAAGGGTATCGGGGTCCGGATCCAGTTTTTGACCGGGAGCGGTTTCTTTTAGAGGCACTAACCTGCCTGGATTTAGCGCAGCAGGCTTTGGATACCGGCAGAAAAGGTTTGGCTGGAACCCTTTTAGAGCAGGCAAGGCAGGCGGGAAGCTTTACTCCGTATTATACCCGGGATTTAGAACGGCGCAGACTGCTTCTGTGCTGGGAGGGGGGATTTTTATCCCCGCAAGATGTGCCGCTGGATGAAAATGCGTGGATGCTGCAGGCCCATGCTGCCCTGGAAGCTGGAGAGCCGGCCCGGTGCGCGGGAATCCTGGAGGCTGTCACCACCCGCAATGAAAGGTGGCATTTCCTGCGGGCAGAGGCGTATTTTCTGTTGTTGGAGTATGCTTCGGCGGCAGAGCATTACTGCCGGGCAGAAAATTACGCACCCCGGCAGGTGTATACCAGGCTAGAGCACTGTTACCGAGAACTGGAGGACTATAAAATGGCCTACTTTTATGCCTGCAAGCAGCGCTGACTTTTGGGAATCAAGATGTGTTGCTATCTGGCTGGGATTGTGTGGACGGCCTGTACGAAAAGTGCATGATAAGCAAAAAAAAGCCGGGCGTGCTGCAGTGTTTTGCAGCGCGCCCGGTGATTTTTTAGAAGCGGCACTTCTCAGCAATATAGTTTTTCAGTTCCGCGATGGGGATACGGACCTGCTCCATGGTATCCCGGTCACGGACGGTGACACAGTTGTCAGCAGGGGTATTCTCGTCGCCCACGGTCTGGAAATCCACAGTAATGCACAGGGGGGTGCCGATCTCGTCTTCCCGGCGATAACGCTTGCCGATAGAGCCGGCATCGTCAAAGTCCACCATGAAGTCCTTCTGCAGCTCATGGTAGATCTCCTCTGCCTTGGGGCTGAGCTTCTTGGTCAGGGGCAGAACAGCGGCCTTAAAGGGTGCCAGTGCCGGATGCAGACGCAGAACCGTCCGCACATCATCCTTGCCGTTCTTATCCTGGCCCACCACTTCCTCGTCATAAGCTTCGCACAGGAAGGCCAGCGCTACCCGGTCACAGCCCAGAGAGGGCTCGATCACGTAGGGGATGTAATGCTCGCCCTTTTCCTGATCGTAGTACTCCAGATTCTTGCCGGATTCCTTCTGATGGCGGCCCAGGTCATAGTCGGTCCGGTCCGCGATGCCCCACAGCTCACCCCAGCCGGAGCCGAAGGGGAACTGGTACTCGATATCGGTGGTTGCCCGGGAGTAGAAGGCCAGCTCCGCAGGCTCATGGTCACGCAGCCGCAGGCTCTCTTCCTTGATGCCCAGGCTCACCAGCCAGTTTTTGCAGAAGTCCTTCCAGTAGGCAAACCACTCCAGGTC
>JAZNIG010000080.1:0-21644 GCA_045577355.1 Faecousia sp.
CCGCTATGGGTTTTCAGCTTGGGCATAGGTGGTTCTCCTTCCGTATCTTTAGGTATAGAAAAACAAATTACTTGCTATTCTTGGGGGTCAGGAACATGGCCATAAAACGGCCTTCCAGCTTGGGGTTCTTTTCCATGTTGGCCAGCTCAGCGCAGGCATCAGAAAAATCCAGCAGCAGCTTCTCACCCAGATTGGTATGTGCCATTTCACGGCCCCGGAAGCGGACGCTGACCTTGACCCGGTTGCCATCCTTCAGGAACTTCATGGCGCTCTTGACCTTGGTGTTGAAGTCGTTGGTGTCGATGCTGGGGCTCATGCGGATCTCTTTGATCTCCACCACATGCTGATTCTTCTTGGCTTCCTTTTCCCGCTTCTTCTGATCGAAGCAGAACTTGGAATAGTCCATGATCTTGCAGACAGGGGGGACGGCGTTGGGAGAGATCTTCACCAGGTCCAGGCCCTGCTCTTCGGCCATCTCATTGGCCTGGGCAGCAGAAACGATTCCCAACTGGGCACCGTCAGCACCGATCAGGCGCACTTCCTTGTCCCGGATCTCCTCATTGAGCTGATGATCTAACTTTGCTATGGTAAGCACCTCCAAATAAAACAAAAAAAGCGGATGCCTTGCATCCGCGCATATTCGCAATCCTCCCCAGTGGGCAAAGGTGGAATATTAACCTTTTTGCCGCTGGCGTAAGGTGAGGCGGATGTTCAGCCTTCTTTATTACTCGGGTATTCTACCACAGTGCACACACATTGTCAAGAGGATATTTTCAATTTTCAACTTTCAATTTATAGATTTTTTGTAGGGGCAGCTCCCTCGACGCCCCGTTTAGGGGCAACCCTTGTGGTCGCCCGCGGGCATATCCGCAGAGCGTAGATAGTTGCCGCGTTTTAGGGGGCGCTGCGTTCCGCAACACCCCCTAAAATGCTATCCTGATTACGGTAGCGCAATCAGCTTTTCAACCTTTTCCACACTTCCAGTCGTATAGATATTGGCCACCACCATCAGCTTTCCTTCTTCTGTGCAGAAGATCCGGCAGGCATCGATATTTTCATCACTGACCGTCTTTTTCAAATTGTCCTGATAATAGTCCTGCTTTTCATCCACTTTTTCATTTATCTGCCGATAGTACGCTTCCACCGCGCTCTTAACTGCTGCTTTATCCACAGCATACTTGGCGTTGGCTTCCTCTGCTGTCAGCCTTTTACCGGTGGACAAATCCAGATAATACACATAATAGTTGGACCAAGCTGCATCTGTTCCGTTTATGCGGATGGCTACAGAAAGCACATCCTGATGGCACCCCGCATGGTAGGAATAGCATATTTTGTGCTGATCCTGCAGGAAGAAGATGTCCTCCGGCTTATCCAGAAGCTCTGCTTTTCCCCCATTACTTTCCAGCAGCATGACAGGCCATTGCTCCTTGTCTGCATACAACTCGTAAATCTCCTGCTGGCAAGTTAGCGCATCCTCACTAAAGGGATAAAGCTGGGGTATGGAAATATAAAACTCTGTATTTTTTAAGGCGCTGAATTTAAATTGCTGCTCCCAGTACGGGGTAACCAGTGTCTTGACATTATAGATTCCCGGAAGGGACTTTATCACAGCCTTTTCCGGCGCAGCAGGGAACACCACCGGTTCTGCTTTTGTGACAGATGTACCCGTCGGCCCGTCCGTTGCTTCCGTTTTGTTTGGTGCTGTAGATTCAGTAGTACCATTGGAATTGCCTTGTGCGCATGCAGTCAGCAGCAAAACAAACACCAACAGCAGCAAAATTAATTTTGTGGTTTTCATGTAAAGGTCTCCTTTCTTGGCAATATATGTAGCGTTGCCGCTTAAGAATCGTTTTCTATAGTGTGCCTAGGGCGTATATGCTCCAGTAATGGAGATAGTTCTAGTGCGGTTGCTAGATGATATCAAATTACTAAGGGGCTCATTAAATCTATCGGTAGTATGTGCACTGATATAATTATCCGAAAGTGTTCGGCTTCCCATTTCGCCAAAAGCGTTAACCACTATATATGAATGGTAGAAGTTACCACTACTGTCGCATATTTGAACAATATCACCTAACTTGGCATTAGCAACACCAATATATTCATTTCCGCATAAACCCAAGTTGGGGTATCCGCCACTTTCAACATAGTTATAGAAAGAAGAAACACCGGTCCAGGATGCAGAATGAGAACCATCCGGCAACACATACCAAGATCTTCCGGTAGAACCTCCAATAAGATTTAAGTTTTCCACATAGTTAATAATGTAATCGTAACTTTACTGCATGTATATTATAACCTATACACAAGGCAAAACAAGATGGTATATACTACAAAAAACATCAGCCGTTTTTGTGTACAACAAACAAGATTTTTCTTATAAGTATTTTTTTGTTGACGGATAGTAATCAATAAGATATAATATAAATATTGGGTCGATCCAAAAGGACCGCCCTTATGTATATAGGAGGATGAAAAATCACCCCCGGCATCGGGGGTGATTTTTGTTGTATCTTAGTACATGCCGCCAGCGGCCTGGGCAGCGGCTGCGGTAGCAGCAGCCACATCGGCAGCAGCGTCGGGCTTGTCGGCCACCAGGGACTCGGTGGTCAGTACACAAGCAGCAATGGAAGCGGCGTTCTCCAGAGAAGAGCGGGTCACCTTGGTGGGGTCCACGATACCGGCGGCGACCATATCCACATATTCCTCGGTGTAAGCGTTATAGCCGTAGCCAACCTTCCTGGAGTTTCTGATCTTCTCAAAGACCACACTGCCATCCACGCCCGCGTTCTGGGCGATCTGGCGGATGGGGGCCTGCAGCGCCAGGGCAATGATCTTGGCACCGGTCTTCTCGTCGCCGGACAGCTTGCTGATCAGCTTTTCCACAGCAGCAATGGCGTTGACCTGAGCAGTACCGCCGCCGGCCACGATGCCTTCTTCCACAGCGGCCCGGGTAGCGTTCAGAGCGTCCTCAACCCGCAGCTTCTGCTCCTTCATGGCAACCTCGGTCTGGGCACCAACCTTGATCACGGCAACACCGCCGGAGAGCTTTGCCAGCCGCTCCTGCAGCTTTTCCCGGTCATAGTCGGAAGTGGTGGTAGCGATGGAAGCCCGGATCTGATGGGCACGGGCCTTGATATCCTCAGGGTTGCCTGCACCGTCCACAATGGTGGTGGTGTCCTTGGTCACAACGATCTGACGGCAGCGACCCAGATCGGTGAGCTGTGCCTCGGTCAGCTCCATGTTCAGCTGGCTGGAGATCACAGTACCGCCGGTCAGGATGGCGATATCCTGCAGCATCTCCTTGCGGCGGTCGCCGAAGCCGGGTGCCTTGACGCAGACGCAGTTGAAGTTGCCGCGCAGGCGGTTGACCAGCAGCGTTGCCAGAGCATCGCCCTCCACATCCTCAGCAATGATCATCATCTTCTTGCCGGTCTTGACAACAGGCTCCAAGATGGGCAGGATCTCCTGAATAGAAGAGATCTTCTTATCGGTGATCAGGATATAGGCATCGTCCAGGACGGCCTCCATCTTGTCGGTATCGGTGACCATATAGGGGGAGATATAACCCCGGTCAAACTGCATACCCTCGACCACTTCCAGGCCGGTCTCAGCAGTTTTGCTCTCTTCAATGGTGATAACACCCTCGGTGCCTACCTTTTCCATAGCCTCGGCAATCAGTGCGCCGACAGCCTCGTCACCGGAGGAGACAGTACCCACGCGGGCGATATCCTCAGAGCCATTCACAGGCACGGAATTGGCCTTGATCGCTTCCACGGCAGCTTCCACAGCCTTCTCAATGCCCTTGCGCATAACCATGGGGTTCGCGCCGGCGGACAGGTTCTTCAGACCCTCCCGGGTAATGGCCTGTGCCAGAACGGTAGCGGTGGTGGTGCCGTCACCAGCCACATCGTTGGTCTTAGTCGCTACTTCACGAATGAGCTGGGCACCCATGTTCTCAAAGGCATCCTCCAGCTCCACTTCCTTGGCGATGGTCACACCGTCATTGGTAACCAGAGGTGCGCCAAACTTCTTGCCCAGCACCACGTTGCGGCCCTTGGGTCCCAAAGTGACTTTAACGGTATCGGCAAGCTGGTCAATGCCGGCCTGCAGCTTCTTGCGAGCTTCCTCGCCATAAACAATCATTTTTGCCATGATAAATTCCTCCTAATCAGTCAATGACAACAGCCAGGATGTCATCCTGCTTTACAAACTTGTAGTCTTCACCGTCCAGCTTGATCTCATTGCCGGAAAACTTGCTGACGACTACCTTGTCACCTGCCTTTACGGTGACTTCCACATCCTTGGTACCAGGGCCGGCAGAAACCACTTCGTAAATCGCGGGTTTTTCCTTATTGCTGGTAGCCAGAATAATACCGGAAGAGGTGGTCTCCTCCGCTTCGGTGGCCTTAAGCAAAATATTGTCTGCCATGGGTTTCAGTTTCATAAGATTACCTCCATCGATTGGTTATTTAGATTGCGGAAACATCCGCTTTTATCTACACAGCCGTTAGCACTCTTTATTCTTGAGTGCTAACGGCTATATAATAACCCAACCTTTTTGAAAATGCAAGCACTATTTGCATAATTTCCATGAAAATTTTGTAAACTCCCACTGCAATGCTATATGGTCTTGCAAATTTCAGTTCGCCGGGCTGTTTCATATTACCCATTGTAGGGCGCTGGCTGTCTCCCGCCGTTTAAAACACTAGGTTATCGGGCGGCGAGGGCAAGCCCCGCCCTACGCTAGCTGTGCTCAAGCTGCCCGATAAATACAAATTCGACTTCTTTAAAACTCCGCCCGGTGAGGTTACCGGGCGGATATCCATTATAAAATCAACACAGCTTGGCGCCGGCAGGGATGGCATCGCTGACCATCACCAGATTCAGCTTCTCTTCGCCCTTTTCCGTATGCACCGCACTCAGGAGCATACCGCAGGACTCCTTGCCCATCATCTTGCGGGGAGGCAGATTGGTAATGGCCACCAGTGTCTTGCCGATCAGCTCCTCCGGCTTGTAATACTTGGCGATGCCCGAGAGGATCTGCCGGTCTGTGCCGGTGCCGTCATCCAGGGTAAACTGCAGCAGCTTATCACTCTTTTTCACCGGCTGGCAGTCCTTGACCTTCACTGCCCGCAGATCGCTCTTGCAGAAGGTGTCGAAATCCACATTATCCTCTGCATACGGCTCGATCTCAATATCGGATTTGGGTTTACTCAGCTCTTCCAATGCAGCCAACTCCTTTTCCATATCAATTCTGGGGAACAGGGCCGGGCCGTTGACGGCAGCCACATCCGCACGCAGCAGGCCGAACCGGCCCAGGCTGTCCCAATCCATCGCCGCGCCACCCAGACGGCGGGCAATCTCCTGGGAAGTAGCGGGGGTGAAGGGGGTCAGCAGACCGGCGCAGATCCGCACAGTTTCCAGCAGGTTATACAGCACTCTTGCCAGCCGGAGCTTCTTGGCCTCGTCCTTTGCCAGCACCCAGGGGGCGTTCTCGTCAATATACTTGTTGGCCCGGGAGATCACCTTGAAGATCTCCGCCAAAGCGTTCTGGAAGGCATAGGCCTCCATCTGCTCTTCGTACTTTGCCCGCAGGCCGGATGCCATGGCGATCAGTTCTGCATCCATTTCAGCATCTTCTGTCTGCTCCGCAGGCAGCTTTTCCCCGAAATACTTCTGGGCCATGGCCACCGTCCGGGAGACCAGATTGCCCAAGTCGTTGGCCAGATCTGTGTTGATGGTGGAGATCAGCAGCTCATTGGAGAAGTTGCCGTCAGAGCCGAAGGGGAAGGATCGCAGCAGGAAGAACCGGAGGGCATCCACACCGAACCGCTCCGCCAGAATATAGGGATCTACCACATTGCCCTTGGACTTGCTCATCTTGCCGCCGTCCAGCAGCAGCCAGCCGTGGCCAAAGACCTTTTTAGGCAGTGGCAGCTCCAGGCTCATCAGCATGGCGGGCCAGATGATGGAGTGGAACCGGACGATCTCCTTGCCCACAAAATGCACATCCGCAGGCCAGAAATCATTCAGATCCTGATACTTGTCATTTTCGAAGCCCAGGGCGGTCATGTAGTTGAACAGGGCATCGATCCACACATAGACCACATGGCCGGGATCGAAGTCCACCGGTACGCCCCAGCTAAAGCTGGTGCGGGACACGCACAAGTCCTCCAGGCCGGGCTTGATAAAGTTGTTCACCATCTCATGGACACGGCTGCGAGGCTCCAGAAAATCAGTGTTTTCCAGCAGGTCCTGAATCCGATCCGCGTACTTGGAGAGCCGGAAGAAGTAGGCTTCTTCCTCCGCGTCCTGCACATCCCGGCCACAGTCGGGGCATTTGCCGTCCACAAGCTGGCTTTCCGTCCAGAAGGACTCGCAGGGCTTGCAGTATTTGCCGGCGTATTTACCCTTGTAAATGTCCCCATTTTCATACATCCGCTTGAAGATCTTCTGAATGGCGGCCATATGGTAATCGTCGGTGGTGCGGATAAACCGGTCATAAGAGATGTTCATCAGCTTCCACAGATCCTTTACACCGCCCTGGCCCAGCACGATCTCGTCCACAAATGCTTGAGGGGTCACGCCAGCCTCCTTGGCCTTGTCCTCGATCTTCTGACCGTGCTCGTCCGTACCGGTCAGAAACTTTACATTGTAGCCCTGCAGCCGCTTATAGCGGGCCATGGCATCGGTCGCCACGGTACAATAAGTATGGCCGATATGCAGCTTGGCAGACGGATAATAAATGGGGGTGGTGATGTAATAATTGCCTTTACACTTTTCACACATGATAAAATCCTCCTATTGTAGGACGGGGGGCTTGCTCCCGCCGCCTATGTTTACTGTTTTATTTTTCGGCGGGAGCAAGCCCCCGCCCTACATTATAAAAAATAAGCCGCCCGTGAGAAATCCTCAAGGGCGACGAAACCGACGCGGTACCACCTTGTTTTACAGCTTTCGCTGCCTCTTTTGCGCTATTACGGGCGCATCCGAAACCGCCTACCTATCGACGATTCAGCTCCCAGGCCATGTTCCGCTGTTTCCCACCTGCCCCTTTCCAGCTACCGGGGCTCTCTGGAGGCGTTCCGCAACGTACTCTCCTGTTCACAGCTTTTATCCATTGTAAAAGATATTATAGCCTGAGCCCCCAGAATTTGTCAATGGGCAATTTCCGTTTGTCGCTGCGTTGCAGCACATCGATAAATTGTAGGGGGCAGCGCCCTCGACGCCCCACCCCAGATTTTGCAACAGCCTAAACGGGGCGTTGAGGGCGCCGCCCCCTACAGATCATCATTATGAACTGAACGACAAACAAAAATTTACCGTTCTTTTTTGGTCAGCCACAGGGCCACTGCCACGGCACTGACCCCGCCAGCCAACTTTCCCGCTATCACCGCCGGCAGCATTTCCGGGGCGAACCCGGCGGTAAAGCCCATATGGTCACCGAATACAAAAGCTGCCGATACCGCAAAGGCAATATTGACTACTTTTCCCCGCTGGTCCATATCCTTTACCATGCCGAAGGTGGCAATGGAGTTTGCCAGGCTTGCCACCAGGCCGCCGGCGGCGGTGTCATTGATCCCCAAAAGCCTTCCTAATTTCAGCAGGGGCTTTCGCAGCAGCTTTGTGACTACAAACACCAGTGGAAACGCACCGGCCAATACAATGGCAATAGCACCCACTGTTAAAAAACCATCCTCAATAGGTGCCATTCCGGGAATGACCGAAATGCCAGTCAGACTCTCCACAATGGCTGCCGCCAGACCAATGGTAATCACCGCTACCACACCTTTGCCAAACCAGCCGAAGCCCTTGATCATAGCCTTTTCCGCTTTCCAAAGGCCCAGGGCAATCAGCGCCCCAATCATAACAATGGGGATTAGATTCCGCAAAACCATCCCGAGGGGAAAGCCCGCCACCAAACCGCCGGTCAGAACGCCTACAGGAATTGTCACAATTCCCGCCAGGATCCCCTTAGCCATAGCGGGGCGGTCCTCTTCCGACAGGATGCCCATGGCCACCGGAATGGTAAAGACAATGGTTGCGCCGAGCATAGAACCGCACAGAACCCCGCCCAGCAACGCCGCTTGAGGATCCGTCGTCAGTTCCCGGGCCAGCGCGCCGCCGCCCATATCACAGGCCAGGATCGTTCCTGCAAACATGGCAGGGTCTGCCCCCAGAAATTCATAAACCGGCACTACCACGGGACGCAATAGGTTTGCCAGCACCGGTGCCAGAGAGATGATTCCTACCATAGCCAAAGCCAGGGATCCCATGGCCAGGATGCCGTTTTCAAATTCCTGGCCCAGACCCAGCCGGTTGCCTAAAATTCGGTCTGCTGCACCTACTGCCGCAAACAGGGCCATCAACGTGATCAAAACCTCATGGACAGACATGGCTATCCTCCTATTGTGTTAATGTGCTCCGTTGGGATCCAGAATAGCCACCACTGCCGCATCTACCGGGGCTTCCATGCAAAACCGGGATGCCACCGTGCCGGTGACCAACAGGACCTGATCTCCTGTTCCCGCGCCTACCTGATCTGCTGCCACCACTTCCCCCTCCGAAGTATTCACTACCAGAAAGGTCTGTCCCATCAGACAGGATGCCTTGCGGCTGGACCAAACCGCACCTGTTACTGTTCCAATTTTCATACCATTCTCCTACATCGACAACTTCTATTCTGTTGCGGTACCCGGCATCCACAGAGCCCAATCAAATGGGCGATGCGGCTTGCCGACCGCTGCCACTCGCTCGGGTCGCTTCATGTGCCACCGGCAGCGCTCCCCTCACTCCCCCTCCAATATTTCCTTTGCCAGGGGTGTCAGTACCGCACCCGGGGCAGGCATACTACCGGAAGAGCGCATCTGCCGGGCCTCCTGCGCCGTGATCAGCCGTTTTTGCGCCCCGTCTGTAAACAAAATGCCCCAGCTTTTCAGTTCCCGGCGGGCAGATGCCAAGGATGCAGCCAGTGCCCGATTCCTGGGTGCTTCGGGCAGCCCGGGGGTATACAGCACCACAGGCCGTCCCTCCGCCAAGGCCAAAAGCACCTGTTCCTGTGTAAAGTGCAGGGCCTGTCCCAAGGTCAGAGAGCCAATGACTACCGCCTCATAAGGGGCTTCTTTTACATAGGTATAGCCCAAAGGACGGTCCGGCTCTTTTCCGATCAACAGGGCCCGGATCATGGCAGCAGTCTCCCCAAATCTCCGTTGCGGAAGCCGCAGGCATTGGCCTCGTCATAGTCCAGGTGTACCCGGGTCTGAAAAATAGGGTGTACCCGCACCACCAGCTCATCAAATATCACCGGCCGGCTGGTGAAGGTCTGCAGCCGCACCACCTGCTTGTCCTCTACTCCCATACGGGCCGCATCTGCCGGGCTCATGTGGATATGCCGCTGGGCAGCGATCACACCCTCTGCCAAGTCCACTGTTCCACATGGCCCAACCAGCTTTACCCCGGGGGTTCCCTTCACACTGCCGGATAACCGCACAGGAGGATCGATCCCCAGCGTCCTGCCGTCGGTCAGGGATATCTCCACCTGTCCTTCGGGACGCTCCGGCCCCAAAACCGCTACATTTTTAAATTCTCCCTTTGGCCCGATCACCGTCACCCGCTCATTGGCCAAAAACTGCCCCGGCTGGGACAGCTCCCGCTTGGGCGTGAGCTTGTGGCCAAACAGGGTCAGTGCCTGCTGCTCGGTCACATGAGCGTGGCGGCCGGAGGCTTCCAGCTCCACAAACAGCCGCCCGATCACCTGATCAGCCAGCGCCTCTATATCCATAAAATCACTCCTTGTGAATCTGCAACTTTCAGTTTGTCGGGCTGTTGCCCGCCAAACAATTGAAAAATGATAATGGAAAATTGAAAATGATTGTCCTCTTCGGGGACTTATTCAAATCAATTTCCGAAGGAAATACCACAATTTTCAACTTTCAATTATCTATTCGCGCATCAGCGCGAGAAATACAAATTTGCACTTTCTATTGTTTTGCCTTTAGCTGGATCATGATCAGATACAGCATACTGCTCATCCGGTTCATGGCCCGCAGGATATCCTCCCTCGTGAGCCTGCCCTCCCGGTCTGTAAAGGCCTCTGCTGCCGCCAGTTCTACCGCCCGGGCGGCACAACGGGCCCGATTGATCTGCAAAAGCAGCCGTCCATCCTCCGCCGTTGGCATAAAGTGGGGCTGTCCGTAATGCTCCTGCGGCCGGTGGGACCGTTCCCGCAGCTCCTGCTGGTTCATCCCGCACAGGGGCGCATCCGGCACCGGTTCATCCAGCACCTCCCAGCGTACCAGATTGCGGGCCAATTCCAACACCTGCTCAAGCTGATCCCGGACGGTTCCCTCTGCCTCCAGCATAGACAGGAGCAGTTCTGCTTCCAGGCCGTCCATTGCCCCACGGAACCGGATCCGGGGGTGTGTTTTCGGTACTAACACATCGCCATTCAGATGTGTCCAGTGCTCCGGCTTATACTCCATATAGCCCCCGGACAGCAGCTGAAATCGTTCCGGTTTTGCCTGCTCAGCAGGCAGGATGGAAATCCGCTCCCGGTTCAGATAATCCCTGGCATCAGAGGTAAGCTGATCCCCTTTGCCCAGATAAAACACCCGTTTCCCCTCCCGGTTACGGATATTGGCCCGGGCCGCTTCCCTAGTATAGAGCATTATTTTGCCTTATCTGTGGATTGCTGGCTCAACCGGCCATTGGGCAGGATCGCATCCACCTCGGTGTGGGGCCGGGCGATCACATGGACGGAGATCAGCTCGCCCACCTTTTCCGCTGCTGCCGCACCTGCGTCTGTGGCGGCCTTTACAGCGCCCACGTCGCCCCGCACCATCACCGTCACCAGGCCGCCGCCTACCTGCTCCTTGCCGACAAGCTGCACATTGGCAGACTTGACCATAGCATCCGCTGCCTCAATGGCACCGATAAGACCCTTTGTTTCAATCATTCCCAGAGAATTTGTGTTCATAATTTTACTTCCTTTCATTCTATTCAAATTTCAGTTTATTGCTCCATTTCGCATCATTCTTTGCAGGGCGCTGGCCGTCTCCCGCCGTTTCAAACAGTAAATTATCGGGCGGCGAGGGCAAGCCCCCGCCCTACAATGGCTGTGCTAAAACAGTCCGATCAATACAAATTCAGCGCAGCCGTTCCAGAATTTTGGCTGTCAGGAGTTCCACCAGGTTGTCGTCATACTGCTGGCTACACTGGGTATTCTTTTCTTCTTTGCCCCAGGCTACCCGGCGGATATTGATCAGATCCAGCGGCGATATATTATTAGACGAACTGCTGCCGCCTACCGCGCCGCAGCCCAGGGTCAAGGCCGGGAACAGACCTGTGGCAGCACCAATGCCGCCCAGCGCCGCCGGCACATTGACCAAAAATCGGGAGACCGGAACCTGCAAAGCAAACTTTCGCACCACGTCCATATTCTCTGCGTGCATGGCAAAAGTGTGGCCGCTGCCCTCATGGGTGAGCACCTCAATGACCTTCTGTAGCACCGCATCCTGGTTTTCCATTACGAAAAATGCCAGCACCGGACACAGCTTCTCCATAGAATACGGCCGGGTAGGCCCTGCCTCCTGCTCCCGGGCAACCAAAACCTTTGTACCCTTGGGTACAGTAAACCCTGCTTTTTCTGCCAGGAATGTTGCCGGCTTTCCCACGATCTCCGGATTCAGTGCTCCTGTGGGACGGAACAAGAGCTTGGCAAGCTGGCCTGCCTCCTGGGTGTTCATAAAATAGAAGCCCATGGTGCCCGCGGTTTGCTTGACCTTCTGCTCCATATCCTTTTCCACAATAATGCTCTGCTCGGAAGCACAAACCGTGCCGTAGTCAAAGGTCTTAGAACGCAGGATATGCCTTAGTGCCTGTTCCACATTTGCCGAATGGTGGATATAGGCCGGGCCATTGCCCGCACCCACACCGATGGCGGGTTTACCGGAGCTGTAGGCCGCCCGCACCATGGCCGGGCCACCGGTTGCCAGGATCAGCCGCACCTCCTGCGCGCCCATCAGCTCTTGGCAGCCAGCCAGCGACGCAATCCCCAAGCATCCCACGCTGCCTGCGGGCGCGCCGGCGGCCTCTGCTGCCTTCGCAACAATCTCCGCAGCCCGCAAGGTGCACAGAATTGCCTTAGGATGAGGGGAAAAGACAATGCTGTTGCCGGCCTTTAGGGCAATGATTGCCTTGTAGCACACAGTAGAAGTGGGGTTTGTGCTGGGCACGATTGCCGCAATCACACCCACCGGCACACCTACCTCCCATAGCTTTTCCCTGGGGTCTTCTTTTAATACGCCAACGGTTTTCATATTCCGCACAGCAGCAGCTACCCGCATGGAGGCAAACTCATTTTTGGTGATCTTATCCTCCACATTGCCAAAACCCGTCTCCCGGACCGCCAACTCCGCCAGTTCCACTGCTGCTTTGCTGAAGGCAGACGCAATAGACTCCACAATTTGGTCCAATTGGGCCTGGCTCATGCGCATCAGCTGCCTCTGGGCCTGTTCCGCAGCCCGGGCCAAGCGCCGGGCCTCCTGCCGGGCCTGTAAGTCCTTATCCAGTTCCATATCACCACTCCTTGACGCAATTCAAATTTCAGTTTATTGGGCTGTTTCAAATCTTCATCGTAGGGGCAGGTTATGACCTGCCCTCCCTTCGGAAATTGAAACAATTTCCGAATTTTATGAAGGGAAATAACAATTATCGCCTACGGCGATGTGATTTTGCGTTGCAAAATCACTGGGCGGGTCATAACCCGCTCTACAACGCGGTTGTGAAACAGTATGATAATTACACTTTTCTATTCCTTTGGTCTTGCGGCTACCTCTGCCACTGCCTGAGCGAAGACCGCACAAGCCGCCTCGCAAGCAGATTGCGTGCCGCTGAGCAGGCCTCCTCCGAAATTTGTCTCACTTGGAGGCGTATATAGTTTACATAACTTTACATCTGCCGCTTTCAGCGCCGCATCCATGGCGTACATGCTCTCCAATGGGGGGGCAATCAAATAAGCAATGGCCGTTCCCTCGGACACCCCCGCCTCTGAGGCAAGGTAAGAGCCGGTCCGGCTGACTGTATAGGCCAGGTACGGAACTTCTCCGGCCTGTTCAAAGCCAATCCGCTCCAGTGCCCCCAATGCTGCCTCCATGCCGCTGCGCACCGCGCCGGGAGTTGGCCCTGCCAAAATACCGATAACCTCACCGGCATTGGGAGTGGATGCATTGGCCGCACCGGCGTAAAAGCTGTGGGTATAGCACACCTTCACATCTGCCGCCTTGGTCGCCTCATCCAGGGCAATATACGTGGGATCGTCCGAATCTGCAGTCAACAGCGCAAGACAGGGATATCCCTGAGGCGCTCCCAACGCCCTGCTCAGGGACGGAGCCGCACTATTGAGATATCGTACAGACAGCACCTTCACCGGAATCATACGCCAGCCTCCAAATGCAAGCCTACGCCGGAAACCTTACGCTTTAAGATTGTGTCGATCAGCTCCGCTACATGGGCACCGGCTTCCACTGCAGGGGTGCCCTGGGCGTGAATATTGGACACGACTGTCCGCCTGGATTCCGATACGCCGGTACGGGGCTGATAGGTGATATAAGCGGACATACTCTTATCGGTCACCAAACCGGGCCGCTCACCCACCAAAACACACACCAGCTCGCATCCGGTCACATCCCCTACCGCGTCGCCGGCCCCTACCCGGCAATAGCGAACAAACACAGCCTTTTCCGTTTCAATTCCCCGCACCTTTAGTCCGTCCCGGATGGCCGCCATGCAGTCCATGGCATTGGCCATAATGGCCGCGGAGGAAAGGCCGTCACCGATCACAATCTGCACCCGGGGCTTGCCGGAAACAGCGGCACGCAGCTTTTCCTGATTTTCCGCATCAAAACACCGCCCCAAGTCTGGCCTTGTCAGGTATTCGTCCTTACTTTTACACCGGGTCTGCAAGGGAATCAAACCGTTTTTCTCGGCAAAATCCTCTGGCACCTGAGAAAATACCGCATCTTGTGCGGCAGCATGATCCGCCCGGAAGCGGAGCATGGTAAGTGTCTTATAGCGGGGGCCCGCTCTGCCCGAACCCAGCCGGGCCGGCGTTTTGGCCTTCAGCTTCCGAAAGGCCTCCCCATCCTGAGGCTGCTCCACCAGATAGAGCTTCCGAAGATCCAGTTCAGATACATCCTCTACAAAATCTCCATCCTTGTGATGGGTGTCCACCGGCTGGGGACCCGGATCCCGGGGATAGTATTCACTGCCCTTGACCGTGGGCTCCCGGCCCATTTGTCCTAAAATCTCCGCCACCATGGCGCTCAATTCTTGTTTGTTCATTTTATTCTCCTTATCCAAATAAAGAGTCAATTGTCAAAAACAACAAATGCAACTATCGCTTTTTAAAACAGCAGGCTGGAGCCGTCGCCGGCTTTTTTTGTCAGCTTGCCATTTTCCACAAAGCCCATTTTTTCCAGCCACTGTTGGAATTCCGGAATAGCGGTCTTGCCGGTCAATTCCCGCAGTGTGGCCGTTTCCCGGAAGCCGGTGGTCTGGTAATTGAGCATAATATCGTCCCCATGGGGTATGCCCATAAAATAATTACACCCGGCCATTGTCAACAAGGCCGCCAAATTTTCAATGTCGTTCTGGTCTGCCTTCATGTGGTTGGTATAACAGCAGTCGCAGCCCATGGAGATACCGGTAAGCTTACCCATAAAATGGTCCTCAAGTCCTGCCCGGGTCACCTGACGGGCATCATACAGATATTCCGGCCCGATAAATCCAACCACCGTGTTGACCAGGAACGGGGAGAACCGCTTGGCAAAGCCGTAGCACCGGGCTTCCATTGTCACCTGGTCTGTGTCATAATGGGCATTGGAGGACAATTCCGAGCCCTGCCCGGTCTCAAAATACATGACATTGGGCCCTTCCGCCGTGCCGTCCCGCAGAAGCAGATCCTTTGCCTCCTGAAGGGTCGCCGCGCTGAAGCCAAAGGCCTCGTTACCCTTCTGACTTCCTGCAATAGACTGGAAAATCAGATCGCAGGGCGCTCCATTCCGAACCGCCTTCATCTGGGCAGTCACATGGGCCAGCACGCAGATCTGTGTGGGGATTTGCCAGTGCTCCTTGATCTCCTGGAATCGCCGCAGCACCTTGCCCACCTGCTCCGGAGAGTCCGTAACCGGGTTCAGGCCAATAACCGCGTCACCTGCTCCCAAGCTCAATCCCTCCAAGGTGGAGGCTGTAATACCATCCGGATCATCGGTGGTATGGTTGGGCTGCAAGCGGCAGCTTAGGGTGCCCGGCAAACCGATGGTGGTGTTGCAGTGGGCCGTGACGGTTATTTTATTCGCTGCGTAAATTAAATCCAGATTGCTCATCAGCTTGGCAACCGCGGCCACCATTTCGGCGGTCAGGCCCCGACTGAGTTTACGAATATCCGCCCCTGTGGTGGTTTCAGCCAGGATCCACTCCCGCAGCTCTGCCACAGTCCAGTTTCGGATCGCAGCATAGGTTCTCTCGTTCACATCGTCCTGAATGATCCGGGTCACTTCGTCTTCTTCATAGGGTACAGCGGGATGCTCCCGCAGGTCACCCAGGGTCAGAGCAGACAGCACCACCTTGGCTGCTACCCGTTCCTGGGCAGATTCCGCTGCCAGACCCGCCAATTTGTCACCGGTCTTCTCCTCATTGGCTTTGGCAAGCACCTGCTTGATATCCTTAAAATTATATGTTTTTCCTGACAATATTGTTTTTAATTTCATAAGCTGCCTTTCCATTTCCCTGGTTTGGTAAATTGCGATTTGTTGCTCAATTTCTCATCATTTTTTTGTGGGGCGCTGGCTGTGTTAAAACAGCCCAATCAATATAAATTTACGGATCCCGGGATAATACCAGTGTTTTAATAACCACAGGCAAGGCCGGCCCAACCGGCGTACCTACGTCCAGAAAACTACCCTCCTCCAGCCGCACCCGGTCAATGCACAGTAAGGGTGTTCCGGGTGGCAGCTGCAGCAGCAGCCTGTGGCCCAGCGCCTTTGCCATGTCCGCCTCTAAGCACAAGTACACAGGCCGTCCTGCTATGCCTCTGGCAATGCGGGCAGCCAGATTCTTCACCTGCTCAAAGCTGGGAGCCATGTAGCCGGGCATAGCCAATACCACGGTTTCCGTATCAAATTCACGCAACCGCTGGGCGATCCGTACCTCCAGTTCCTCAGATTCCTGCTCCTGCCGGGAAATGACCGCCACTGGCAGGTTCTTTACCGGCAGCTCCACATCCCGGAAGAACACTGTACTGCCGGAAAGCTGGGCGCTGTGGCATCCTGCCCCAATGACCGTGGCACGGATGGTCTCCGCGCCAAGAATATACTCCCCAGCACACAACCGGCTTTCCCGGATAGTCTTTCCCAAGGTCGGCCCCATATCCCCGAAGGCCAAGGTTGGGTGCGTCTGCTCGATGCAGTCCGCCACACCCCCGGAGAAGGAAATAACCACCTGCCCGGCTGGGCATTGGATGTCGCCTGCCGCTTCCTCTGTTGTCAAACTGTCCAACAGCTTGGTTTTCTCCCGCAAGCCTGCCGCCATTTCCAAGGCCTGCACCAGGCTCTGAGCAACTGCTTCCACCTGTCCGGTGTCGGCTTTCTCTCCACCCTTCAGTTCTGTCATACCCCGCAGCACCGGAGAAACATAGGTCACACACCCATCCTGGTCAAATTTTAGTAACCGTCCGCCCACGTTGAGACAGCCGGTGCTCACTATTTTTCCCTCCCGGATCAGTGCCAGATTGCTGGTGCCTCCGCCGATGTCCATATGCAGAACTGTTTTTCCGGTCCTCTCGCTATAATCCACCGCACCTGCACCCTTCGCTGCCAGTACACTTTCCAGGTCCGGCCCGGCCGTAGCAACTACAAACTCCCCGGCAAAACTGCTCAAGGCCTCAAGCACTGTCTTAGCATTTTCTTTTCGGGATGTCTCGCCTGTGATGATGATGGCCCCGGTATCCACCGAATCTCTCTGAATACCGGCCTTTTCATACTCCGCGGCCACAATATCCCGAATTGCTGCCCCATCCACATGGGCCTCATCCAAAAGTGGCGTAAAGTGTACCGGACTTTTGTATAAGATCTCCCGCCGGGTGATCTCCATATCCGGCACCGCGAATCCGGATGCCCGGTTCTGTACGGTCAGCTCTGATACAATCAACTGGGTAGTGGTAGTCCCCACATCCAGTCCCACAGAGCGCAGGTGCTCAGACACGGCCGGTCACCTCTTCCAGCACCCGGCGCACCATAAAGTCCTCCACAGGCAAGGGGTTTGTCTTGCAGCAAGGATCCGCCAGGGTGGCCCTTACAATGTCCTTGGAACAGTGCCAGACCTGCCTGGGATCTACCCCCGCCTGCTGCAGTGTCTCCGGCAGCTTCAGCTCCCGCCGCAGCCGGATCAGCCCATTCTTCAGATTTCGCACAGCAATGGTATCCGCACTGCCGCCCAACCCCGCGCTGCGGGCCAGCTTGGCATATTTGGGGCCGGCTGCATGGGCATTACATTCCACGACAGGCGGAAGCAGGATCGCATTTAAGCGCCCATGGGGCACATGAAACACGCCCCCAAGCGCGTGGGCCATGGCATGACACAGCCCCAGCCCCGCCTGGGTAAACGCCATACCCGCCATAGTTGCTGCCGTGTGGATCCGCTGACGAACCGCCAAATTTCCTGCAAAGGACGCAGGCAGCGCCCCATAGGCTATGGAAAACGCATCCCGGGCAAGTGCATCGGTGATAGCCCCCCCATCCGTAGCAACATAGGCCTCCAGCGCGTGACACAGCACATCAAAGCCCGTATCCGCAATCAGGGATGCTGGCAGCTCCCGCAAAAGGTCGCTGTCCAAAATGGCCATATCCGGCCGGATCCGACTGTCCACCAGAGGGTGCTTAACATTTCCATGGGTCAGTATGGCAAAATCCGTCACCTCTGAACCGGAACCGGACGTAGTAGGGATTGCCACCAGTCTGACCGGAAGGCCTGAGAAGTAAGCCATGGCCTTTGCGCAGTCCATTGCACTGCCTCCGCCTAAAGCCACAATTGTATCCGGCTTCAGCTCTTTAACAAGCGCCGTCCCCTCTGCCGCCAGCTCCACGGATGGATCCGGCATGATTTTGTAAAAGATTTCTGTTTTTTCTGCCTTCGCCAGCTCCGCAATGCGCTTGGCCGTGCCGTTTTTCATAAAATAAGGATCTGTCACCAAAAGCAAACGCTTACTCTCCAGTTCCCCAAGAACCGAAATCGCCCCCGGTCCGGAGATGATCTGTGTTTTACATGCAAATCGCTCCATACATCCACCGCCTTTTGAGGCTATTATTTCCAAAGTTAAGAAAATCATGTATACGTAGGAAATTAAATTTCAGCTTATCGTTCTGTTTAGCTTTCCCTATTGTAGGGGAGGGTCTTGACCCTCCCCTACAATGGGTTTCACCATAACAGAGGGGTAAATACATATTTATTTTCAAAAAAGTTGTAGGAAAACCAAAACAAATGTGCTATCATATGAAAGAGGTGAACAAAATGGAAGAAGAAATTCAGGAAAAGCAGACACAGCAGCCGGAAGGCTATGTACCTCGGCCCAAGTGGCAGGTATGGGGTGCCCGCGTACTGCTGGTAATATTCATTTTGCTTCTGATTATGTACTATACCAATATCTTCCGGGGTGGTGCGTGATGCGGATTCTGGGAATTGACCCCGGCTACGGCATCACGGGCTTCGGCCTGGTCGAAGCGGACAGAAGCCGGTTTTCCCTGCTGCGCTGCGGTGCGATTACCACGCCGGCGGGTATGGATTTTCCTGCCCGGCTTGAGATCATTTACCAGGACATGGTGCAGCTTCTGGAAGCGACAAAGCCCGACGCGGCAGCCATTGAGGAGCTGTTCTTCGGCCAGAATGTGACCACCGGCATTGGTGTAGCCCAAAGCCGGGGTGTAATCCTGCTGGCCCTTCGGCAGGCAGGCCTGCCGATCTTTTCCTACAAGCCCATGCAGGTCAAGCAGGCAGTAGTAGGCTATGGCAACGCAACCAAGCATCAGGTTCAGGATATGACCAAACGGCTGCTCCGGCTGCAGGCGCTGCCCAAACCTGATGACGCAGCAGATGCTATCGCCATCGCCCTGTGCCACGCCCGGTCCAGTACCTCCCTGCTCGCACAAGCAATGAGAAATTGAGAATTGAAAGTTGAAAATTGAAAATTATGAAAAATGCTATTCAAGATAAGAGCTCTCGTTTTGCATTACGGATCATAAACTTGTGCAAATATTTACAAGCTGAGCAAAAAGAATTTATTCTAACGAAACAGCTATTGCGTAGCGGCACCAGCATTGGTGCCTATGTGGCAGAATCCGAACATGCACAAAGCAGAGCAGATTTTGCTTCTAAGATGAATATTGCGCTGAAAGAAGCCGCAGAAACTGATTATCGGCTGCGTCTTATGCATGAAGCAGGCTATCTCAGTCATGCAGAATATCAATCTGTATATACTGACTGCGAAGAACTTGAACGGCTTTTAGCAGCTATCGTAAAGACCATGAAAAAATAATTTTCAATTTTCAACTTTCAATTTTCAATTGAATCGGCGAGGTGTTGAATATGTTGTATTATGTTTCCGGCACAGTCAGCGTTTTAGAGCCGGGGCTGGCAGTCATTGACTGCGGCGGCGTTGGCTATGGTTGCCGGGTGACCGCCTATACTGCTGCCCAGCTAAAGCTGGACCAGCCGGCCAAGCTATTTATTACCGAATCCATCCGGGAGGATGCCTTTGACCTTTACGGCTTTATTAGCCGGGAGGAGCAGCGGTGCTACGAGCTGCTGACCACTGTTAACGGTGTAGGCCCGAAGGCTGCCATGGCCATTCTGTCCACAGGCCCCCAGAATTTCACCCTGGCAGTCATGACCGGGGACGAAAAGCTGCTGACTGCCGCTCAAGGCATAGGTAAAAAAATTGCCCAGCGGATCATTCTGGAGCTAAAGGACAAAATGGGCGGAAGCTCCCTGGAACTGGATTTCTCCGGTTCTGCCGTCCCCGCCGCTCCCACCGGCGGCAGTAACGCGTCTTTGGCAAACGCAGCCCTACAGGAATTGGGCTACTCCCCTTCGGAGATCGCTGCTGCCCTGAAAGGTGTCGATCCAAACGCCACCACAGAGGAAATAGTTCGCTATGCCCTGCGGGCAATGGTAATGAGGAATTGAAAAACCGGAGGTTTTTATGAGTTTGGAATTTTCTCAGGAATTGGATAGCCCCATTATTTCCCCCACCTTTGCGCCCCAGGACGCAGGGGAGATCGGTCTGCGGCCCAAGCTGCTGCGGGACTATACCGGCCAGGAAAAGGCCAAGGGAAATCTGTCTGTTTACATTGAAGCGGCCCGCCGCAGAAATGAGCCGCTGGACCACACCCTGCTCTACGGCCCTCCCGGCTTGGGCAAAACCACCCTTGCCGGCGTGATCGCCAACGAAATGGGGGTAAACATCCGCATTACCTCCGGTCCGGCCATTGAAAAGCCCGGGGATCTTGCCGCGTTGCTGACCAATCTCAGCCCCGGGGATATCTTATTTATTGACGAGATCCACCGGCTGAACCGGGTGGTGGAGGAGATCCTGTACCCGGCTATGGAGGACTTTGCCATCGATATCATTGTGGGCAAAGGACCTTCCGCCAACTCCATCCGTTTGGATCTGCCCAAGTTTACACTGGTGGGAGCGACCACTCGGGCCGGACAGCTTTCCGCACCCCTGCGGGACCGGTTTGGCGTGTCATTGCGGCTGGAGCTGTACACACCGGAGGAGCTGGCCCGGATCGTGACCCGGTCGGCCACCATTTTGGGTATGGATATCGAACCCAAGGGCGCTATGGAGATCGCCTCCCGCAGCCGGGGCACGCCCCGGATCGCCAACCGGTTTTTGCGCCGGGTCCGGGACTTTGCCCAGATCATGGGCAACGGTGTGATCACCAAGGAAGCCGCAGATCTGGCCCTGTCCAGGCTGGAGGTAGATGCATTGGGTCTGGATGTGATCGACCGGCGGATGCTCACTGCCATCATCCGCAATTATGGCGGCGGCCCGGTGGGTCTGGAAACCCTGGCAGCTACCATCGGTGAAGAAGCGATCACGCTGGAAGATGTGTACGAGCCGTACCTGATGCAATTAGGTTTCTTGACCCGCACGCCCAGAGGCCGGTGCGTGACCACACTTGCCTATGACCATCTGCATATCCCATATGAGGGACAAGCGCATTTTGAAATATAGCTTTCCCCTGTCGGAATGATTTTTTCTTTTGGAAATTTGCATAAATCCCAAAAAATTGGAAATAAAATTTTCATAAAGGATTGACAAAACCCGCCTGTTTGTGTATAATCCGATTTGTGGCGGCCTTTTGCCACTATCTTAGACCCTGCGTTACAACCAGTCAATATGGTGGGCTTTCACGGGGCATCATCTAACCGAAGAGAGGTAAAACCAATGTACGAAGACAAGACTTTAGTTTGCAAAGAGTGCGGCAACGAATTCGTTTTCACCGCCGGTGAGCAGGAATTCTACGCTGAGCGCGGCTTCCAGAACGAGCCCCAGCGCTGCAAGGCATGCCGTGACGCTCGCAAGA
>JAZNIG010000081.1:0-3007 GCA_045577355.1 Faecousia sp.
ATTGCATCCTATACCGCCAGCGGCTTCTGCAATTATTCCGAAGAAGAGATCATTCGGATGGTGAATAAGGCAAAGGAAGCGTTTCTTGCCAGCGAGAAAAAAGGATTATAAGTTTATGATTATAGAAACAGAAAGACTGACTCTGCGCCAATTGACCCATGACGATTATGATGCCTTGTATGCTGTTCTTGCAGACAGCGATATCATGCAGCATTACCCTTACACCTTTAATGAAGCGCGGGTGCGCAGATGGATCATCCGAAACATAGAGCGCTATGAGCAGGATGGATTCGGTCTGTGGGCAGTTGTATTGAAAGAAACCGGCGAAATGATCGGTGACTGCGGCATTACCATGCAGAATATCCACGGCACGATGCTACCGGAGATCGGTTACCACATTCGCAAAGATCAGCAGCGCAAAGGTTATGCATCGGAAGCCGCTGCGGCATGTATCCGGTATGCCTTTGAAAATTACGATTTCCCGGCAGTCTATTCCTATATGAAGTACACCAATGTGGCTTCTTATTCTACAGCGATGAAGAACGGTATGCGCTTCATTGAGGAATACGAAGATCCGGACAATATCTACACCCGGGTATATTCCATTACCCAGGAAGAATGGAAGCAAAATAGCAGAGGTTCGCACAATGGAAATTCAAAATAATATTCTGAAGCACTACCTGAAAAATTGCTATTTTATCACCGGCACTGCCTATGCGGGCAAGTCCACCATGTGTGCTATGCTGGCGGAGAAATACGGCATGATCCACTGCGAAGAAAACTACAATATGGATGAGATCTTATCCGTTGTAACCCAGGAGCAGCAGCCAAATCTAAATTATTTTAACACCGATATTGATTGGCGCGCTTATGTCAGCCGCAGTCCAGAGGAATACGAACGCTGGTATCTTGGCACCTCCAGAGAGGTAACCGGCTTTGAAATCGCCCAACTGATCCGGCTCTCCGCGGACAAAAAGGTGATTGTTGATACAAACATCCCCTGTGATATCCTCTGGCAAATATCGGATTATGGTCATGTGGCCGTGATGCTGTCACCGCAATCTATGTCGGTGGAAAAATTTTTCGAGCGGAGTGACTCGGAAAAGCAGTTTTTGCTGTCGGTGATCCGCTCCTGCCCGGAACCTGAGAAGGTTATGGAAAATTTTCTCGCGTGTATTGCTCGCGTCAACAGCGCGGAGCATTACACCGCTTTTGAAAACAGCGGATTCTTCACAGTTGTACGCAAAAATACAGAAGAAGATACCCGCGAAAAAACACTGGAGATCCTAGCACGGCACTTCGGTTTACAGGAGGAGTAAGCATGAGGACAGAGAGAATCCACGACCAAGTCATTAACCTGGACGATTTTGACCGCACGCAGGAGGTCAGGCGTGTCTATGTCAATGAGAACGGAAAATGCATCCTGAAGGATCAGGTCTGGACGATGGATTGGAGTCTGGAGCATAAACGGGAAGTTGCCGCCGATCTGCAATCCGATGCTTACATCGCATATGCAGCATGGGAGAATGAAAGAATCATCGGTTTTGTCAGTGTAGTGAAGAAGCTTGTTGGAGATCGGATGGTGCTTGACATCATTCAGGTTGACCGGACTTTCCGTGGACAGGGCATTGGTAGACAGCTTTGGAATTTGGCCGTTGCGGAAGCGAAAAGAGCCGGTGCAAAGGAACTGTACATATCTGCCTGCTGTTCAGAGGAAACGGTTGGTTTTTATAAAGCCATGGGCGCAAAGGTTGCAGATAATCCAATTCCGGAAATTGCTGAGGCAGAGCCGTATGATATTCAGATGGTCTGTCCTGTTATGCAGGTGATCAATTTCTATGAGAGCAGTGATCAAGAAGCCTTGATCGAAAAGATTGAGCCGGGCAACTGGCGTGCGGCGAAGTTTCTTGCCAAGCTGCTGCAGGAAGGGATATTCCAGCAGGTCACAGGTGGCGGAACAGTATATCTGCTGATGGACGGGGAACATATCGTTTCCTTTGTGACGCTGACACGGCAAGATTGCATTGCTGATGAAACGCTCTACCCCTGGCTAGGCTTTTTCTTCACCTTCCCGGAATACAGAGGAAACCGTTACGGTGGGAAGCTGCTTGCCTACGCAGCGCAGGAAGCCCGAAAGCAGGGCTATCAAAAGGTCTATCTTGCCACCGACCATGTTGGATTGTACGAAAAATACGGCTTTACCTATTTGGAAAACCGAATCGATATTTATGGCGAAGACAGCCGAATCTATGTAAAAACGCTGTAAGGAGGATAACCATGACGGTACAGACAAACCTTTTGACCCCAAAGCTGTTTTTGGAATTATACCAATCTGTTGGCTGGGATGCGCCGGGTTTGGATCAGATCGAAAGGGCACTGGAAAATAGCTTCGCCACTTTTTGTGCCTATGATGGGGAAGTGCCGGTAGGAATGGCCCGGCTGTTGGGTGACGGCGGCATGTCCTTTTACATCAAGGATTTTGCGGTGCGCCCGGTGTATCAGGGCAAAGGTGTTGGGCGGATGCTGATGCAAGCTATGGAAAGCCACATTACAGCCAGCATCCCGGACGGCTGGGCCGTCAGCCTGGAGCTGATTAGTTCCAAAGGAAGAGAACCTTTTTACGAAAAATTCGGCTTTGAACAGCGTCCCTGTGATTGGGACGGGGCTGGGATGTTCAAAATGGTACGGAAGTGAGGAAATGCATGAACGTATTTTTTATAGGCGGTTCTCCATGCAGCGGCAAAAGCACGATTGCTGAAATGTTTGCTCAAAAATGTGGTTTACACTATTTCAAAGTGGATGACCATCTGGATATGTATACAAAGATGGGCGCCGAAGCTGGCTGTCCAATATGCAGAAAACAAATAGAAATGTCCACAGAACAGATATGGATGCGAACACCGCAGGTTCAGTGCGAAGAAGAACTACAGTTTTATGAGGAAATATTCCCTTTCATTCTTCAGGACCTTAAGAAACTGGATTCCGGTTGCGCAGTGATAACCGAGGG
>JAZNIG010000082.1:0-4973 GCA_045577355.1 Faecousia sp.
CTGCATTGCCTTCGAGTACTTCAAACGCAAGCAGTGCGATATTGTGGTGCTGGAGGTGGGCATGGGCGGTGAATTTGACGCTACCAATGTGATCAAGACCCCGGAAGTGGCCGTAATTACCAATATTGGCCTGGACCACACAGATTATCTGGGCAGCACCGTTGAGGAGATCGCCCGGACCAAAGCCGGTATTTTCAAGGAAGGCGGCAACGCGGTGATCTACCGGAGCAAGCCCTCGGTGGAAGCGGTGTTTGAGCAGGTCTGCGCCCAGCGCAATGTGCGTCTGAAAAAGGCGGATTTTGACTCTCTGCGGCTGCACACTCACGGTTTGGAGGGGCAGGTCTTCGACTGCGGTGCCCGAAAGGGCCTGCGGCTGCCGTTGCTTGGCGATCATCAGCTTCATAACGCGGCGGTGGTGCTGGGCATTGCCGACACCCTGATCGAAAAGGGCTGGAACATCACCGAGCAGCATATTTATGAGGGAATCCGGGACGTGACCTGGCCGGGACGGTTCGATATCGTCAGCCGGGACCCCCTGTTTATTATCGACGGTGGACACAATCCTCAGTGCATTGAAGCGCTGATCAAAAATATTCAGGACTATCTGCAGGACAAAAAGGTTATCGCCCTGACCGGCGTGCTGGCAGACAAGGACTACGGAGATATGTATAAGCCGGTGATGCCCCTGGTGGAGCGGTTCGTATGCATCACCCCGGACAACCCCCGAAAGCTGGAAGCGGACCAACTGGCTGTGTACCTGCAGCAGGCGGGCGCGAAGGCCGAGGCCTGCCCAAGCATCCGTGCGGGCGTACTGCGGGCCATGGAGCTGGCCGGCAAGGACGGCGTAGTGCTGTGCTTCGGCTCGCTGTACTCCATCGGATCCATCCACGATGCCCTGACAGAAGTGCTGGAATAATTGACAAGGGGCATCCCCTTCGGTATAATATAAAAAAAGAAAAGGAGACCTTCCTATGCATATCGGACATGACCATTCCATGGGCGGCGAACACGGCCATTCCCATGAACACACCCACACCCATGAGCACACCCACGACGGCGTGGCTCACACCCATGCCCATTCCCATGCCCATGAACATACTCACGAGCATCCCCATGACCACGACCACCTGCACGGTGCGGAGCAAGCCCACACCCACAGCCACGACTGCAGCGGCAGCTGCGGGAGCTGCGCTTCCAAGTGTGCCCACACACCTATGGAAGAGCTGCTGGCACTGATGAAGTATATGGTAGGTCACAACGCGGCCCATGCCAAAGAACTGGCAGATCTGGCTGTCCAGTTGGAAAAGGCCGGCAGCCATGTGGCCTATGAGCAGGTCATGGCAGCGGTATCCGACTTTGAAAAGGGCAATCTGCGGCTGTCTACGGTGCTGGCCAGCCTGGACGTAAAATAAGACCGTAGGGCGGGGGCTTGCTCCCGCCGAACAGAACAGGAGAACATTATGTGTCTTTCTACAGTATATAAGAATAAAATGGAAGCCGATTGCATTGTGATGAAGAATGTAATGCGCATCGAGTGCAAGGACGGCTGCGTGATCCTGACCGACCTGATGGAGCGCTCTGTAGCCATCGAGGGGACACTGGAAAGTGCCAACCTGGTGGACGGCTTTGTGATCGTTAAAGAGAATATCCCGGCATAACAGGGACGCGTTGCATTTTTGCAACGCGTCCTTTCCCTTGTCTGCAAACCGGTAAATTTGTATTTTTCGGGCAGTTTTAGCACAGCTATTGTAGGGCGGGGGCTTGCTCCCGCCGCCCGATAACCTACGGTTTTAATCGTTGAGAGACAGCCCGCCCTACAAACCATAATGCGAGATCGCCCGATAAACACAATCTCGACTTTTGCAATAAAGGGCACAGGGAGCAGTTCCGCGTGTTGCAAATGATCGGCTTTAGCGACACATGAAACTATTCTATGTGCTAAATTTTCACCGCCGCACCATTTTTTGGTGCGGCGGTTTCTGTCCGTTTCTCTCGCTGTTTTCATCATTACCAAGGCAAGAAACCTGCCCCTTGGTCAAATCGAAGCACATCAAAGAATTATTAATAATCGAATAAGCACAAATAAAGAACACTGCAAAATTATTATATGTAACCATACTTTGCTTTGTTTCTCACCCTGTGGGAACAATAAAGATTTTAGGCTGTAGTACGCTCCCAATTCTGCCGCAACAATCTCCAGCGTAAGCATACCAAAAAACACCAAATCTAATCTTGTTCCCCATATATCATCTACCGTTGTTCCGAAAGATGCACCTATCCGCCCCAGCAAAATGATAAGCAAAATGACAGCAAATACAAGAAAGCTAATATTATAAACTCGTTTCATTTTACGCAGAGCCATATTCTCCTTTCCTCCATTAATAACTCCCGGTCACAGGGGACAACAGAATGTCCCTTTATCCCACCTGTGGAAGAAAAAATGTGCGCACATCCCACGTACTTAGATCATCTGTTTCCACATTTCTCCCAGATTGATATTTAATGCATATATACTCGTCTGTCCAATCAATTACATAATCACCGCTCCTGAATGGATAATTTCCGCTTTTAGCATGCGTTTCTCCAAGCTTTACTATTTTGCGGTTTTCTACATAGTATATCTCTGCACCTGTTCCTCCTAATGCAGACCATTCGCGTATTTGTAGTTTGTAATTACCGTTTTGGGAAGCTACCTCTAAGGTCTCAAAGTAATGCCGATCAAGCACACGCTGTATTATAAAATATCGGCAACCAAAAAACAAAACACTCCCTATTGCGATTAGCACCAAAATAAGAATCACAATTTGCTTGTATTTTCTCATTATCATACCACTATTCTACCTCTCTCTGTGCTAGCAAGTAATCAACAAACGCATTGGTGAAGGCACTTTGCTCATAGTCCTCTATTGTGTATGAGTTTAGTATCGGCCACTTGACACCCAAAATATAATACTCATCACAATAATCAGAAATTTTATCGATTAGTTGTTCTTTTGACTGTGATCCTATCCAGCTCGTAAACCTTTGGGCAGCAGTATTCTCAGAATTAATATTGTTATAGTAACTTAAAACTACATTTTTTAATTGCGTACCAGTAGTTATTGTACTAGAGGCTAGCAAATTATACAGGTTGCAAGAGTCCATATCAGTAATAATATCAGAATGCGAACAGAAATATAGACTGTCACCAATCATTGGATAAAATGAATTGTATGTTTCCAGCTCGCTGCTATAATTATGTCCTGCGTTAAAATAGTCACGAATTAACGCCTGAAAGTCTCCAGCCCATCCACATAAGGCATCGACTTCCGAATCAAGCAGATCAAGTGTAGGAATACCTTGGAAGGATGTTGTGCCAGTATAAAACAAACGATTGAGTGTTGCAGACATATGCAATACATCTATGCATTCATCGGATTCTAGGTCTGGTATCATAATAATATAATCTTGGTTTGTAAGATTATTGGCGTCACAGATACAAGGGGACGGTTCTGAGGAGACAGCAGAACCGTCCCCTGTGCTATTCTCTGTCTTACTAGTAGAAATATTCACTAGGACGCCACCCAATAAAGCACAATTCAACAACTCCTGAATCAGCCACCTTATAAAGCAAATAAGTATTATCAACTGCGGTGCATCGAAACTCTTTTAAATAAGCCACATCTGAATTTAAGGAATCATTTGCAAACCTCAAGGTGGCATCAAAAACAGTCCTGGAAACTCGGCTCCATTTTTCATCTTCCAGCAGGATATCGTGTATTACTTCTTCTGATATATCAAGCTCAAACGCAATCAATATATAGGAGTCTCTGAACCCTGCTGCATGACAACCTTTTAGAAACATCGCCTGTTCGGGAATGTATAATCCATATTGCTCTGCAAGCAGCTCCTTCAAATCCGTTGAGAATCCGCTCTTGATCTCACGTGGCGGCCCATCGCTGAATAGGAAATTACTCAATGTTGTTTGAACTGATGGTGAAACCCTTACTAAAACGATTAGTAAAGCAAAGACTAATATTGCAATTATTGCGATATATGCTGTTTTTTTACACATTATAAATCAATCCCTTCACCGACCCGTTCTCCTTCGTTCCAAGTGATCGTCACCATTTTCGACCCAAATACTTCATAATTCCTTGCTACACCGCCGTGATGTAATTCCCACATATCTGCTGGCGATACCGGCATATTACCCATATCTGTTTTAGTTCTATCCCAATCATATACATCGTGTAAATCATATGTTATTGTCATTGTGTACGTTGTTGAAGAAGTTTTCTTGTAGGTACAATATATGCTCACGGAATATGAGCCTATGGCCTTCCCCCAATTGGTTGATTCTTGGAACGTATAATTAAACGCCGTAATCGTACGCAATGTCTTAATGGAATTAGTAGCCGAGGCTTCAGCTGCCTCGATTAAGTAATTGTAAATTTCTTGACGATGCAATTGTGCAGTATCCCAAGTTGCTAGCAAATCATCCATATCTACAACATATTTCTCTCCGGTATTATCCAAATAATGCAATAACATACTGGCCGCGTCACCATTGCCAAGAGCCCAGCCACCAACAGCCGTTAAATATGCATCATTCTTTATAGCGTTCAACGCAGCAGTGCGACTTGACGCAGTTTGCCTATTATATCTGGATTCTTCGCTAGCCGGCCAAACATTATATGCCTGATTCAACCCTTCAGCTATATTTCCTTGTAACGGAGTTGAGTCTATTGTTGATGAGAAACCAACAATTATGTAAAAACTTATAGCCCTACCAGTTATTTTGTGTGTAGCTGTAACTTTTGTTCCTCCAAAAACATCACCGGTAATCGTACCATTGCTATAAGAAGCTACTTCTGTATTTTCAAAAGTATACAAAAAATCATATGCGTTTGTCCATAGCTCATTTGAATAGTATTGATTAACCGTTATACTGCTACTTGTTTCTATTGCAATTTCTAAATTTGAAATGGTAG
>JAZNIG010000083.1:0-10346 GCA_045577355.1 Faecousia sp.
TGCCTTCCTTCATCCGGTCAAAGAACAGACGGATCAGGCCACCGACCATAATGCAGGCATTGAGCTGTACAGGCAGGTAGATACCAATGGCGAAGGGCAGGACGGGAATGCCGATGACCTCGATGATCACTGCAATGCACACACCGATCAGGATCAGGCCCCAGGGCAGGTTGCCGCCCATAATGCCTTCGATAACCATCTTCATCAGGGTTGCCTGGGGGGCGCCCAGTTCCTTGGAGCCAAAGCCCCAGGCGTTGTCCAGCAGGTACAGAGTAGCGCCGATTGCCAGTGCGGAGGCTACAACACCCAGGACCTCGCCGATCTGCTGCTTCTTGGGAGTTGCGCCCAGCAGGTAACCGGTCTTCAGGTCCTGAGAGGTGTCGCCTGCAATAGCGGCAACGATACAGATAATCGAGCCAATGGCAATAGCAGCCTGCATGCCGCTGGCACCGGCTTCACCGGTCAGCTTCAGGATCAGGGTGGCGATCAGCAGGGTGGCAATGGCCATGCCGGAAACCGGGTTATTACTGCTGCCCACCAGACCCACCATCCGGGAAGAGACAGTGGCAAAGAAGAAGCCGAAAATCACAACGATGATCGCGCCGATCAGGGACACAGGGATGGCAGGAACCAGCCACACAGCCAGGGTCAGAACCAGGATAGCCAGCAGAACCACTTTCATACTGATATCCTGGGCAGTGCGCTCTGTACCGGCAGTGCCGCCGCCGGCCATGCCCTTGACCGCGTCCCGGAAGGTGCGGACGATCAGAGGCAGGGATTTGATCAGGCTGATAATACCGCCTGCAGCCAGTGCGCCTGCGCCGATATAACGAATGTAAGTACCCCAAATGCCGCCGGCACCGCTGGCGGCAAAGATCTCACCGATGGTCTCGGTGCCGGGGTACATGACCAGGCTGCTGCCAAAGATCACGATAATGGGGATCAGGACAGCCCAGCTCAGCAGACCGCCGGCGAACATGTAAGAGGAGATCCGAGGACCGCAGATGTAGCCTACACTCATAACGGCGGGATAGATCTGAGTGCCGATAGCGCCGGGATAGGTCTTGGCAGTGCCCTCCAGAGAAATCTCACCGGGGACCAACTTCAGGCCGTCGATAATGAACTTGAAGAATGCGGCAAAGCCCATGCCCGCAAAAACGGTAGAGGCATTGGCACCGCCCTCTTCACCGGCCAGCATGACTTCTGCACAGGCCTGTCCTTCCGGATAGGGAAGCGTGCCGTGCTCCCGAACAATCAAGGCGTTTCTCAGCGGGATCATGAAGAAGACACCCAGAAGACCGCCGATCAGAGAGATCAGGGTGATCTCCACCAGGCCAGGCTTGTCCATAACGTCGTCCCGGGCCCACAGGAACAGGGCGGGCAGGGTAAAGATCGCGCCTGCAGCCAGGGATTCACCGGCAGAACCAATGGTCTGTACGATGTTGCTTTCCAGAATGGAGTTCTTCCGCATGATTACGCGGATCACACCCATTGCAATAACCGCTGCCGGGATCGATGCCGAAACGGTCATACCTACGCGAAGACCTAAATAGGCATTCGCAGCACCGAATACAACTGCCAGGATGATACCCATGATGATCGAGGTAACGGTCAGCTCAGGGGTAATTTTGCTGGCAGGAATATAAGGCTGAAATTCTTTCTTTTCTTCCATAATTTCCTCCTTTTCAAGAAAAGATTTACTAAAGATATTTTGCTTTTTAAGTTTATCATATTGAAGCGGTTGCGTCAAGAACAGTATTAGACAGACTGTGATAATTTTTGCAATTTGTTTGACAAACGGATTTTCAATTCATGCGTTGTTGCGGAGTATCCAGTATAGTAAGGACCCCTGCAATATGTTGAAGTGTCGTTTACTCCAGTCAGCGAACTGGTGCCAGCCTTTTAAATCTCGATATAGGTCAAAAGAAGAATGAAGGCCACTCAGAAGAGCTGCCCTCATTTTTGGTAGGAGTATAGTTATGAGTTTGCGTATTCTGCAAATGGGGTGTTTGGATTCGTCTTCATTTTATCCCATGAGTGGATAAGATTATAGTTCCCCTCTGTCAAGCCTCGGCAGCAACGCTCACCCGCGTTGCATTTGATCCTTTGAATCCCGGCACGAAGAAAATTGCGGCAACCACAAATGTGGTCACCGGAATTTTGGTCGGAGTGTCGGGATTCGAACCCGAGGCCTCTTGGACCCGAACCACATGGAAGATTTAGCACCTGGTATCTATTAGGGGTAAATCGTGGCATTTTAGCCCCTCTAGTCCGTGAAAATCCAACATTTTTGTGCGTACCTAGATATAGCATGACCCCATCCATTCGAAAAGTGGTAGATAAGTGGTAGATGGCGGTAGATGCAGACAGCTGTTACAACGACGGAACGCCACCCCCGGCTGCGGCCTTGAGCCGCACCCGGGGGCGTTGTCGTATAAGGCTACCGATGACCGCCTACGCCCCGAATGTTGCACCCAGGTACGATGACAATAGCGAAGCTGGGAGCGCACGGAACGCACTTCAGGCGGCGCACCACGCCCCCCTGCGCGGTCTAGCCAGCCTAAAGGGGAGCAACCACCCCCAGAACAGGTATCGACGACCACCAGCGCATCAATGCGGGCAGAAATCTATCGATGTTTGAGCGGTATGTGCGCACCTTGTCCACCATGCGCCCCTGCGCCCAGGTAACGATGATAGAGCAGTAACCTCGCTTTGCGACGGAACAACCCCAAATGTTTACAAAAGATTCACAATCATACCTATTGACACCTAGTGTAACACTGTGCTATAATCACGCATGAAAGGGGAATTGTATATGCCAACAACAAACAAACGAATCAACTTAACTGTCCCTGCGCATATTTATGAGCGCATCGACAACTACAAAGCCAAAAATGGTATCTCGTCGGATGCTGCTGCTTGCTTACAGCTTATCATTCGACAGCTTGATGGACAGGATAATACTGAGAAGATGCTTGGAATGGTTTCTAGGTTTTCTATGGAAGAATTGCAACGCATTTCCAGTATGGGATTCAAAGCTATCAAGGAGTTTACTAGTCAAGAAGATGAAACAGAATAATAGAAAGACCACCAACACAGTCGACTTGCCGGAAGATGTGTTGATGGTCTCCGTTCGATTACTGCCGTAATCCAACACTGTCATTATAGCGGCATATTGCTCAAAATGCAAGTGGATTGCGACAGCGATTGCAAAGGGCTAGTATTACCCTTTGCAATCGTAGTTTTTGCGTACACTTGTACAACACTTATGAAAGGAGCTTTATGCCTAGAAAACCCAGTTCACGAAAATTTCAGCTGACCATTAATAACCCAGCCGACCACGGATATACCCATGAGCAACTCCGAGCCATTCTTTCCGAGTTTCCCGGTTTGCTCTACTGGTGCATGTGTGATGAGGTAGGAGAACAAGGAACGCCCCATACCCATGTCTACATGGTTTCCCGGAACAGCATCATGTTCGATAGCCTGCATAGCAAGTTCTATGGCGCTCATGTTGAACAAGCCAACGGCAGCAACCAGGAAAACCGTGACTATGTTCGTAAAGAGGGCAAATGGCTGGAAGATGCCAAGCACGAAACCAACCTTGCGGACACTTTTGAAGAATGGGGTGAACTTCCCCCGGACAGGACTAGACGAGAAAGCCAGGCGGAGCAGATCATGCAAATGGTGCGTGATGGAAAGAACAACGCCGAGATTCTCGCCGAGATTCCGACAGCATTTAGCAAGCTGCACTATATCGACCAAGCCCGGCAGGTTATTCTTGCCGAGCGGTTCATGGATACATACTGCAAAAGGGATGTCACATATCTCTGGGGTGAAACCCGTGTCGGTAAGACCCGGAGTGTCTTTGATAAGTATGGTTATGAAAAAGTATACCAGGTAACTGACTATGCGCATCCCTTTGATGACTATGAGGGGCAGGACGTTATTATCTTTGAGGAGTTCCGCAGCAGTCTAAAAATCGAGGATATGCTGAAATACCTGGATGGTCATCCTGTCAAGTTGCCTTGTCGGTATAATAATCGTGTTGCTTGCTATACCAAGGTGTACTTGATTTCTAACATTCCGCTGGATAAGCAGTATAGCAATATTCAGCACGAATGTCCTAAGACTTGGAATGCCTTTCTTGCACGCATTGACCATGTCGAGCATATGACCAGGAGTTTCGAGCCGCTGCCAGATGATCCGGATTTTGACCCGGACAGCATCTTCGGAAATACGGGGGTGCAGTAACTATGTTCAAGGAGTATCCCGATATCCTCACTATTCCCCAGGTCGCCCAAGCTCTGGGTATTGGTCGCAAGACTGCCTATGCCCTTGTGAACGAGAAAAAGCTTGGTGCTATCCGAGTAGGTCGAACTATCAAAGTGCCAAAACCCATGCTTGTGGAGTTCGTTATGACCGCCCGGTATAACATCGTGTTGTAACAGCAAACTGCAATCTACTGTCACAGAAAGGAGTATTTTATGACAGGCAGCTTGACTGTAAAAAATGGTAAATATTACGCCGTCCTCAATGTCTACGAGAACGGCAAACGGAAGAAAAAGTGGATTTCTACTGACCTCCCCGAAAGGGGCAACAAGCGCAAGGCTGAGCAGTTCCTACGGGAAAAGCTGGCAGAGTACGAGCGCATGGAAGGCATTGTCCACAGTGATGTGCGATTCAGTGATTATGTCCGCATTTGGCTTGAGCAGATTGCTCGAACTGTTGACCCAGTAACCATGCAGGGATATCAGGTCACGGCAGATAGTCATATCCTTCCGTACTTCGACGAGAAGAAAACCGCCCTTGCAGATGTCGATTGTAAAACCTTGCAGCAGTATATCGACATGAAACACAAGAGCGGCAGACTGGACGGAAAAGGTGGACTGTCACCCAAGTCTATCCGGGCACACAAGAACATCATCAGCCAGGCGTTAGATATGGCAGTAAAGAACAAGTTGATTTCATCTAATCCTTGTCAGTTTGTTATTCTTCCGCCCCTTGTCCGGTATGAAAGCACTTTCTACAACGACAAGCAGCTGAAAGCCTTGTTCGCTGCTCTCAAGGATGACCCCATCTTTCCCATGGTGAAAATTACCGCCCTGTATGGACTACGCCGTAGTGAACTACTGGGGCTACAGTGGGATAGTATCGACTTTGAGGGCAAGACAATGACCATTCGGCATACTGTTGCCAAGGTTACCGAAGTAGTAGCCAAGGATAAGACCAAGAACGCCAGCAGTCGACGGACATTTCCTTTGACTGCTGAAGCCCTGGAAATCTTCAAGCAAGCCCAATGCCAGGAGCAACAAAACCGCCTTGCGTTCGGCAAGGAATACCAGGAGAACAGCTATGTGTTCAAATGGGCAGATGGTCACACCTATTCACCGGACTACCTTAGTCACCGATTCAACGACCTGCTGAAAAAGCACAACTTGCCGCATATCCGTTTTCACGAACTGCGGCACAGTTGCGCCAGTATGCTGATCGCTATGGGATGGTCGTTGAAAGATGTCCAGGAATGGCTTGGTCATGCCGATATTCAGATGACAGCGAACATTTATTCCCACCTGGATATCGCCCGGAAAACCAACATTGCAGCATCTTTGGCAGACAAGTTTGGTGCGGACAGTGGTAGATAAGTGGTAGAAACCCCAATAATCACGGCTTGAAAACTTGTAAAAAAGTTAGAAGAAGACCGTGACTTCCTAGGAAATCACGGTCTTTTGTTGGTCGGAGTGTCGGGATTCGAACCCGAGGCCTCTTGGACCCGAACCAAGCGCGATACCAAACTTCGCCACACCCCGATAACTTGCTTATTATAGTTAAAAAAATTCATCTTGTCAAGACTAACAATCACTTTTTGCGTGCCGCATTTTTAGAGCGCCTGTCCATATAATTTTTTAGGAGGGAATGATTATGGGATATCGTATTCAATATAATCCAGAACATAAGAAAAAGTATCCAATTAAGTTAGCGTCTGCAGTTCGGCGTCGCTGGCTTGTGGGAATTGCAATCGCCGTAGTACTGTTTATGGGAATCGCAGGGCTAAGCGGAGGGGAATTATTAAAATCATGGCTATTACCCGGTGCCCCGGAGGTTACAGAAGCAGCGTTATTTACAATGGTCGAGGATATTAGAGCAGGAGAGTCACTTGGGAACGCAGTCACCGCATTTTGTTTGGAGATCATGGATCATGCACGGATCAGATAGGAGATTACCGATTATAGTAAAACCGGAATTCTATATTGTACTTGCACTTACGGTGCTGGTATTTCCTGTTCGGTGGGTAGTTGCGTGGGTTGTTGCGTCTACATTCCATGAAGTGTGTCACTTTGCTGCGCTTCGCCTCAGCGGTTGTAGAATTTTTCGCATACAAATAGACCTAAATGGTGCAGTTATGGAAACAGATCTACTCAGCTGCAGCCGTGAATTTTTTTGCGCCCTGGCTGGACCTCTGGGAGGATTTGCATTGCTTATAATTGCAAAATGGTTTCCCAGAATCGCGATCTGTGGCTGCTTTCAGACACTGTATAATTTAATCCCAATATTTCCGTTGGATGGCGGACGGGCAGTAAGGTGTGCAGTGAAAAAGCTGATTCCGGATGCAAAAGGGGAACAGATAGAAAGGTGGCTGGAAAACAGCATACTGCTAATATTTTTGCTACTGGGCATCTATGCTACAGTTTGGCTTGACCTCGGTCTAATTCCCTTGATTTTCGCTGTGATCCTGGTTATTAAAAACAAGAAAGTAAAAATTACTTGCAAAGCACAGTCATTAGGGGTAAAATAGTCACACAGAAATATACGAGGTACGGCTATGACCAATTTACTGCAAAGAATTCTTCCTACCGTCCAAAAGCCTGCACGCTATACCGGTGGGGAATATAATGAAATTAAAAAAGATCTGGATCAGGTTCGCATACGTGTTGCTTTTTGTTTTCCGGATACTTATGAGATCGGCATGTCCAACTTGGGGATGCGGATCCTCTATGGTGTTATGAATGAAATGGAAGGCGTCTGGTGCGAACGGGTTTTTGCACCATGGGGTGACATGGAGGAAGCTATGCGTAAGCATGAGTTACCTCTGTGGGCACTGGAAAGTCAAACTCCTGTGAAGGAGTTTGATATGATCGCCTTCACCATCGGCTATGAAATGTGCTATACCAATATTCTGAATATGATGAACCTTGCAGGTATCCCGCTTCGTTCTAAAAACCGGCAAGGATTGAAGAATATTGTGTTTGCAGGTGGCGTATGCGCATTTAATCCAGAACCTCTTGCTGATTTTGTAGATTTTTTCTCTCTGGGCGAAGGAGAAGAGATTACACCTGAGATTCTCCGCTTGTATGATCGTGCAAAAGCAGAGAATTGGTCTAAGGATAAGTTTTTGATCCAGGTTTCCATGATCCCCGGTATCTATGTGCCGTCCTTCTATGCCCATTCTTACAATGCGGACGGTACTCTGGCAGCAGTGACACCCCTGAATGGTGCACCGCAAACCGTACAAAAGCGGATTGTTGAGGATCTGAATACTGCCTATTTCCCTACGAAAATGATTGTGCCATCCACTGAGATCGTCCATGACAGGGCTAACCTGGAGGTCTTTCGGGGGTGTATCCGGGGATGTCGATTTTGTCAGGCAGGTTTTTCCTGCCGCCCAGTCCGCAGGAAAAATGCCAATGTATTGTACCGTCAAGCAGTGGAAACACTGACTGATTCGGGTCACAACGAGATCACGTTATCCAGTTTGTCCACCTCAGATTATCGGCAACTGAAGGAATTTACAGATGATCTGATCCCTTACTGTATTGCAAATAAGGTAAATTTGTCTGTTCCGTCATTGCGGGCAGATAACTTCTCCCGTGAATTGATGCAAAAGCTGCAGACCCTGCGCAAAAGTGGATTGACATTTGCTCCGGAGGCAGGTACTCAACGCCTAAGGGATGTGATTAATAAGAACCTGACAGAAGATGAGATCCTCACTACCTGTGCCAATGCATTCTCTGGCGGCTGGAATAATGTGAAACTGTACTTTATGCTTGGGCTTCCCACAGAAACCGATGAGGACGTGCTGGGAATTGCTGAACTGGTATATAAGGTCATCCAGACTTGGAAGGATAAAGCTGTTAATAAGAAACGAGGCCTGCGGGTACATGTGGCCACTGCGTATTTTGTTCCCAAGCCACATACGCCATTTCAATGGGAACAACAAATTACACCGGGGGAGTATCTGCGACGCTGCCACCTGCTTAAAAACCATTTTTACTCCAAATCTATTGTATACAATTATCATGCGCCGGATTTGAGCCGTATAGAAGCCATTATGGCGCGTGGTGACCGCAGGATAGGCGCTGTAATCGAAGAGGCCACCCGCCGCGGCGCCAAACTCGATGGATGGGACGAGTATTTTAATTATCAGATTTGGAATGATGCATTTCAGTCTTGCGGCATTGACCCGGATTTTTATACAGTGAGGGGTTATGGTGAAGACGAACTGCTACCTTGGGATAAAATTGATGTGGGTGTTAGCAAACACTTTTTGCGCAGCGAACGCAAGCGTGCTTACGCAGGCATGGTAACACCGGACTGCCGATACGGTTGCAGCGGATGCGGTGCCAATGGGTTGCTAAAGGAGGTGGCATGCGATGCCTAGATTGCTATTTGAGAAAACCGGAAATGCAGTCTGGATCTCCCACTTGGATTTAATGCGCCTGTTTCAAAGAGCCTTTAAGCGTGCCGGTCTACCGCTGACCCATACGCAAGGATTTAATCCCAGGCCATCTGTATCTATCGCACTGCCGCTGTCGGTAGGGGTGGACAGTCACTGTGAGCTGCTGGATTTCGATTTGGATATATCAACAATTCCAAATGCAGAAATCTGCGAGCGCTTGAACCGGGCGCTCATAAACGGCGTACGTGTTTTACAAGTCTACGACTCAGGGCGTAAACTGCGAGAGTTGGCTTTGATGCGTTGCGATATCAGCTTAGTATATGACAATGATGTACCAATCGGAGCAGGGGAGACCATCACAAATTTATTTGCATCAGATTTACTGACAGTTCCCAAAAAGACTAAAAACGGCATACAGGAACAAAATATTATTCCTTTGATCCAAAGAATCGCAGTTCGGCCGTATACCCAGAAGGAACTTGTGATAGAAGCGATGATTTGCTGTCAGAATCCCTCGCTCAATCCGATGCAGTTAATAGCTGCCATCGAGCGGTATCTTCCGGAGCTGAAGCCGGATGCCAGCAATTGCTGCCGAATGGAGCTGTATGATGCACAAGAAACCATTTTTAGATAAGGAGAAATTACAATGGAAGTGAATCCTAATTTTATACTGGAGCAATGTCCTATTTGCCGCGGCAGCGGTTTTATGGTCCACGAAGGAGGCTGGAACGTTCAGATTGAGTGCTGTGACTGCAGTGCTCACACCGTGTATGTGGAATATGAAACAGAAGAGCAGAAAAAGGATGCAGAAATCCAGGTTGCCAGGCTTTGGAACATGGGCAAGGTAATCAAATCTGAGGCCGGTGAATGAATTTTTCAAAAAATGAAAAATAATGCTTGCATTTTTCGCCAGAGTGTGCTAATATACTGTGGCGTTGAGTAAACGCAAGCATATATCCGGGTGTGGCGAAGTTTGGTATCGCGCTTGAATGGGGTTCAAGAGGCCTCGAGTTCGAATCTCGACACTCGGACCAAGTAAGGAAAATCCGAACGCAATCTTCCAAGTTGGAGATGTGTTCGGATTTTCCATTTCTATCGATAATATTTTGTAGATCATATTAGAAACTGCGTTCCAAGTAGGGGCGCAGTTTGTACTTTTTTAGACTAATAGAAATTGTATTTGTTTTAACAACAAAAATGCTATTGACATTCTTTCTCTACTGGAGTAGAATTATATTAAATCTCTACCACAGTAGAGAGAAGGAGGCGTAATTATGGATACACCTAAGATCCATGAAAGTGAATATAGATTCTGTCTGATTATGTGGGAGAAGGAGCCAATCCGCAGCCCGGAGCTTGTCCGCCTGTGCAAGGAACGGCTTGGTTGGAAGGAGACCACTGCCTATACCGTTATGAAGCGGCTGGAGGAGCGTGGCGTCCTAAAGGTGGAAAATAAGATCGTTACTTCTCTGTTTTCTAAGGATCAGATCCAGCAGGCAGAGCTGGACGCATTCATGACCAAGACCTTTGAGGGATCTCTTCCTGCCTTTATTGCTGCGTTTGGCAAGCGGCAGGCCCTGTCCGATAAAGACATTGAGGAGATCCAGCGCATCATCCAAGGATAAGGAGGTGCTGATATGCAAACCGTATTTCTTGAATTGGTCAAACT
>JAZNIG010000084.1:0-4532 GCA_045577355.1 Faecousia sp.
TCATCTGAACTTGATTCCTCCTATGATTTAGTAATGGCGGTTGGCAGACCACCATTACTATAATCATAGGAGGATATTTTTTCTAGGCATAGCTAAAGCTTTTTGGAACCACCGGCACTGCCGGTGGTTTTCTTAATACAAGAAAAGCAGCTGACACGCTTATGCGTGTCAGCTGCTTTACTGATATTCAATTATGAAATTCTGTTCGTTAACTGTTCAGACAGTGTAACCATAAATTCGGTGTGCGCAAACACACTAAGTGCCTGAATTGCCTGAGTTGTATGGTCTTTGACCATTTCATTGCACTTTTCGAGTCCATAGAGGTGCACGAAGGTGTTCTTATTAGTATCTGCACCAATAGCCTTTCCTAATTCCTTGGCATCACCGATAACATCCAGAATATCGTCCCGGATCTGAAAAGCCAGCCCCAAATGGGATGCAAATGTAGACGCTGCATTGATTTGATGTTCGTTGCCATCTGCTGCAAGTACGCCTAGGATGCAGGCAGCGCGAATCAATGCACCGGTTTTTCTGTTTTGGATATCCAAAACCTCCTGAGCAGTACATTGTCGGGCATTACTCTGCATGTCCAGCACCTGTCCACCCACCATACCCAGTTCGCCGGCACAATTGGATAACACTTCCACCCCATGAATCCGAGTATCAGAACTGTAGGGAGCTTTTGCCAAAAAAGAAAATGCTGCAGTCAGAAGCGCATCGCCGGCTAAAACTGCGATAGCTTCTCCATAGATTTTGTGATTGGTCAGTACACCTCTGCGGTAATCATCATTGTCCATACAAGGCAAGTCGTCATGAATCAAGCTGTATGTATGGATCATTTCAATGGCGGCCGCAAAAGGTACCGCCTGTTTCCAGTCACCACCGCACATCCGGCAAAAGTCGAAGACAAGTATCGGACGAATGCGTTTGCCACCGGCCAACAGACTGTATCGCATAGCGGAAAAGAGGGTTTTCTGCGGTTCTGATTCGTATTGAAAGCAATTTGCGTTCAAATACTCTTCAATATACTGAACATATTGCGTATTTTGTTCTCTAAAGGATAGATTCATCTGAGAAAACCTCCTCTATAGGACTTCCGTCGGATGCTGTGACGATTTTTTTGACCTGAAGCTCTGCTTCGTCCAATAGTTTTCCGCAGCACTGAACCAATCCAGTGCCCTCTTGAAATAACTTCAATGATTCTTCAAGATGCACGTCGCCTCGCTCCATAGTGCGCACAATCTGTTCCAAGCGTTGAATATTCTCTTCAAATGTCTTATTCTTCAGATTCATTGAACTCGCTCCTCGATATCTGTAACGGTGGCAGTGAGCGCACCGTCGCTGACTGTAACATGGATCACATCACCGGAATTGATTTGTTTTACACATCGCACAACATCGCCGTCGTGAGTTTGTGCTATTGCATAGCCTCTAGTCAAAACCTTCAGAGGGCTCATGGCATCCAATTTCGCGGCATATGTCAAAAATTGCTGTTTGTGATGGCTAATTATTTGGCTTTGTGCTGCAAGAAACTGATTATTCAGCAGATCCAACGACTTGCGTCTCTGTTCCACATACACCATAGGGCTTTGCAGCGCAGGGCTAGCAGACAGCATATCCAACTGCTGTCGCGCTCCTTTTAGTTGTCTTTGCAAGGCGGTTGTCATTGCGGTGAGCATGGCGTCCAAGTTCTGACGCAGCGTGTCCTGATCGGGTACTGCTAACTCCGCAGCGTTGGAGGGTGTTGCAGCCCGTAAATCGGCAACAAAATCAGAAATTGTTACATCTGGCTCATGGCCTACTGCGGATATGACTGGAATTTGTGATGCATAAATGGCGTGGGCAACTCGCTCATCATTGAATGCCCATAGATCTTCAATGGATCCGCCGCCCCGACCTACAATCAGTAGATCTGCTAATTTGTAATGGTTGGCATAACCAATAGCGGCAGCGATTTCTGCTGGTGCTTCCACGCCTTGCACACGAACTGGCAACAGTCGAACATTTGCCAGTGGGTAGCGTTTTCGCAGAATCCGCAGCATATCATGGACTGCAGCTCCGGCAGAACTAGTGATAATGCCAATGATGCCTGGGTACTTAGGAAGGGGCTTTTTATGGGCAGAATCGAACAGTCCCTGTTGTGAAAGCGTGGCCTTCAATTGCTCGAAAGCCGCATACAGATCCCCTACCCCATCCGGCACCATGGTATTGCAGTAAAGTTGATAAGCCCCATCCCTAGGATAGACGCTAATCTTACCCATAGCAATGACTTTCATGCCATTATCTGGTCGGAATTTAAGCCGTACTGCGCTTGAACGGAATATGACACATTTCAGTGCAGATCCTTCGTCCTTTAAGGTAAAGTAATGATGTCCCGAAGGATAGACCTTATAGTTACTGATTTCGCCACGAACGGCTAGCCCAGTCAGCAATGTGTCACCATCCATCAAGGTGCGGATATATTCATTAATTTGGGTGATCGAGAGTACTTGCTGAGCCATGTTATCCCTCCTGCATGCGGTAAGCAAGGACCGCAACGCCCATAGCATTATCTGTAGAATACTGGGGTGCGGCAAAAACCGGATTGAGTGGGGATACTGCTTTCCGCAGCATAGCATTTGAGGACACACCGCCGGAGAAGACTATCGGTAGATCCGGATAGGATTTCTGTGCGTTTTCACTCGCCCGAAGTACTGCACTACAGATACAACGCAAGGTATATCCGGCAGTTTCCGCAGCATCCTGACAGTTTTCAAAATACTGCTGTACTTTATTCTGTACACCGGATAAAGAAAACACCATTCCCTCACATTTTACCGAAAAGAAATCCTGGGCCGTTGCCTGTTCACTTAGTGCATCCAGATATTTTCCTGCAGGAAACGAAAGCTTCAGAAGCTGTCCTGTACGGTCGATCAGCTGCCCTGCGGAAATATCTGTAGTGCCGCCGATGCGTTTACACCGTACATTCTTATTTTCTGGCTCCACAAGAAGCAACTCGGTGGTGCCACCGGAAAGATGCCATGCCAAGTGCGGATGATCCAGTAGCTCCAGCCGATCAGCACTCCAAAGGGAAGCTGCTATATGACCCTCTTGGTGGGAGCACATTACAAGAGGCACATGCAAGGCATCAGCCAGCAGTTTAGCATGTGAGTAACCTACCAGAAAACAAGGCATATAACTGCTCTGGACTGTCCTGGGGCGTGTGCTGACACCGATTGCTGTCACAGATTCAAAGGGAATATTGGAAAACAGCCTGCCGGACAGCTCCGGCAGTCTTACGGTATGATGAAATACGGCTTCACTTTGCCGCAGTCCAAGTGCCCCTTCCCGAACAGGCAGGAGCTTGGAGCAGTTTTCACCGCTATGACCATTAAAATAAGCAATGGACGTGGTATAATTACTGGTGTCAAAGCCAATTACACTCATTGGGAAACCTCGGCCGTCAAACCTCTGGAAAAGGCTCCTAAAATGCCGTTAACAAACGCACCAGTATCATCACCGTCATACATTTTTGCAATGCGAACTGCTTCGGAGATTGCTACGCCCGTGGGCACGTCATCTACATAAAGAATTTCAAACATTGCCAGCTGCATGATAGTGCGAGCCAATTTAGAGATACGAGATATATCCCAGCCAATGGAATACTGCTGGATCATTCCATTCAGATCATCAGTGCGATTGGCAACGCCGGATACCACCTTGTCGATGTATGCCATCTGAGCACGGTTTGGCCGCTCATTATAGACTTGATTTTCCTTGGAAAGCAGTGAGTAGTATTCCTTGTCCAACCGGAGCGCTAGCACCTGCTCAGGTTCCTCACCGGTAAACTCCCGGCCATAAATAAGATGTACAGCCAATTCTCTGGCATTTGCTCTTGTCATGCAGTTCAACCTCACTGACGTACGATACCGCAAACATTTACATTAATGGCAGCAATAGTCACACCAGCCATAGATTCCAGAGCAATAGTCACAGCACTCTGAACAGCCTTTGCAACGTCCACAACGCTCTGACCATAGCAAACAGTAATATTGCAGTCAATTGTCAATTCATCATTCTGATCGATGGTAATTTTCATACCCTTGCCCCAATTCTTCTTGCCAATCAACTCGATAATATCAGCACCGGGTTTTACATTCAGGCTGACAACACCATCAACCTCGTTAACAGCGTGTGCAACGATGGTTGCTATTACATCTTCAGAAATCATCAGATTGCCGCTTTCCTGCATCTGGGTGATATACTGCTTACTATCTGCCATGGGAATACCTCCTAAAATGATATACATACTTGACTGTGTATATTTTTTAATATTTTACCACAAATCCAGAAAAATACAACTATTTTCTTTTGATGCAAATCCCATAAATTCCAGATAGTAATTCCGGTCATCGGTGTACGTATAGCTTGCCAGAGTGCGGTTTCCGATCTTTACAGCGGTCCGCAGAGCAAAGTCCCCATAGCTAAAGGAATAGGTGGTGCTTGCCGTCTCGATCTCGGTGAGCAGGTCATTTTCGTAGGTGTAGTCCGCG
>JAZNIG010000085.1:0-21408 GCA_045577355.1 Faecousia sp.
GCTTGGCAACGGACTTGTAACCCTCGTGGTTCAGGGAGCCGGCGTAAATGTCGGTAGCCTCAGCCTCGTTGCCGAATACGTCCTTGGCATCCTCTTCGTTGGAGATGCACACGTCCACATACTGGCACAGCTCGGTCATCGCTTCCCGGGCCTGGGCGCGGGTCCACAGCTTGCCGCGGTAGTTCAGGTCACAGGAGATCTTCACGCCACGGGCCTTGGCAGCCTTACAAGCCTGCTTGCAGGCCTCAACCATATTGGCACCCAGTGCCGGGGTGATGCCGGTGAAGTGGAACCAATCCACGCCCTCAAAAATGGCATCCCAGTCAAACTCGGCAGGATCAGCCTGCTGGATAGCGGAATGGGCACGGTCATAGATACAGACACTGCCGCGCTGGGAAGCGCCCTTCTCGTTGAAGTAGATACCCACACGGTCGCCGCCACGGACGATCTTGGAGGTGTCCACGCCATAGCGGCGCAGGGAGTTCACAGCGGCCTGGCCGATGGAGTGGGTGGGCAGCTTGGTGACATAAGCAGCGTCCATGCCGTAGTTCGCCAGGGAAACAGCAACGTTGGCTTCGCCGCCGCCGAAGGTAAATTCCACATGGTCACACTGGACAAAGCGCTCGTAGTTGTAGGGCTGCAGGCGCAGCATCAGTTCGCCAAAAGTAACAATTCTTGCCATAATGTATTTATCCTTTCAAATTAAATGTGCGGATCATTCGCCCTTGGCAGCCTTGCGGGCCTCTAGGCACAGGTTAGTGATCTTTTCCCAGTTTCCGGCTGCGATGTCAGCCTTGGGGCAGACCCAGCTTCCACCCACGGCGTGGATGAAGGGAGCGTCTACATATTCCTTAATATTTCCAGAATTTACACCGCCGGTGGGCAGGAATTTCAGGCCAACAAAGGGGGCAGACAGGTTCTTCATAGCGTTCAGGCCGCCGTAGACATTGGCGGGGAAGAACTTGACCATCTTCAAGCCGTGTTTCAGAGCGGCCATGATCTCGGTGGGCGTTACGCAGCCGGGAGCCACAGGAATCCCGTTTTCCACACACCAGCCAACGACTTCATCGCTAAAGCCGGGAGAGACGATGAACTTAGCACCCATTTTTACAGCCAGTTTGCACTGCTCCAGATTTACGATGGTACCGGCACCTACCAGAACCTCAGGGCAGTTCTCTGCAACAGCCTTAATTGCCTCAGGCGCACAGGCAGTGCGGAAGGTGATCTCCATGGTATCAACGCCGCCGGCAGCCATTGCTTTGGCGGTGGGGACAGCATCCTCAACCTTGTCCAGAACCACGACGGGGACAACGATGGAGTTTGCCAGTCTGGTTAAAACATTCATTCTTATTACCTCCTTGACTTAGTTAAGTCAAATAATAGTGTACGAGAGCAAAAAATGCCCATTTCACTCATGTAATTATAGTGCTGTTTTGCCCTTCTGTCAATGATAAAATGGTTAAAGAGGAATATAGAAAAGGAAACCTGTTTCTGGAATATGCAGTGCTTGGTGGTTAAATTAAAAAGAGAGCAAACCGCCCGCCCTGGTATTCCCGGGCGGGCAATTCTATGCGGTAATATAGCAAACTCAGTACTGGGCAGCACCGGCGGCTTTGAGCTGGAGCTGCAGCTTGTCCGCAATCAGGGCAATAAACTCTGAATTGGTCGGTTTGCCCTTGGTGTTGGAAACCGTGTAACCAAAGAAGCGCTGTAAGGTATCCAGATCGCCTCTGTCCCAGGCTACTTCGATGGCGTGTCTGATAGCCCGTTCCACACGGCTGGGGGTGGTCTGGAAGGTCTTGGCTACCTGAGGATAGAGGATCTTAGTAATGGCGTTGATCACGTCCATATCCTCCACGGCAATGATGATAGCCTCTCGCAGGTACTGATAGCCCTTGATATGGGCGGGAACGCCGATTTCGTGAATAATGTTAGTGACCATGGTTTCGATGCTGGGCTGACCGTTGTGACGGGCGATGGGCTGCCGCTGGCACTCCCCGCCGCGGATCTCCTCCAGGCGCTCAACCAGCGCGGCCATGTCACAGGGTTTGAGCATCAGATACCGGACGCCCAGATTGGCTGCGGCAGATGCCACATAATCGGTGATGAATCCGGATGTAGCCAGCACAATGGGCCGGGGCTGCAGGGCGCTGATGGCCTTCAGCACGCTGATGCCATCCTTTTTTGCCAGCATCATATCCAGCACCAGAATGTTAGGCTTTCGTTCGGTGACCATGCGGATAGCCTGCTCCCCATCGTTAGCTGTCCCCAGTACCTGAAAACCGTCGGTGCGCTGCACAGCGGATGCCAGTGCGCTGCAAAATTCTTCCGTGTTGTCTGCGATGATAACAGTGGTTTGCTTGTCCATAACTTCCTCTCCTGACTTTGAGATTGATCCCCCTGGTTTTGCTTGGCTGATGCCTGATATCAGCCCCGGCAGAATGTCTGCCGTGTTGCGACAAATATAATTTAGCATAATGCCGACGTTTTTGCAAGGAAAAACAAGAATAATCGATCGACAAAAAACGACTAATTTTTGCAAAAACAGGAGTATTCCAAACTTTTCGACAACAAACGACATGTGGAAAACTTTTGCGCCACAAGATTGACGCATAATGAAAAAAGGGCTACAATATAAAATAAGAAATATTTCCAAGCTTAACATAAGGCGTGAGGAGGATCCCTATGAGGAATACAATTCAGGAGCTGATGGCGTTTCTGGACCGGAGCCACAGCCTTTACCATGCGGCAGCGGCACTGGCGGAAATGCTGGAAAAGGCGGGCTATACCCGGCTTAGTGAGAGCCGCAGCTGGACATTGGTTCCCGGTGGTAAGTATTATCTGACAAGAGGCGCAAGTACCGTGGTTGCTTTCCGGGTGCCCCAGGATAGCCCCAGGGGATTTTTGATGAGCGCCAGCCACTCCGATCATCCTACCTTTAAAATAAAGGAAAACGGAGAACTTGCTGGAGAATATACCCGCTTGGCTACAGAAACGTACGGAGGCGTGATTATATCCACTTGGCTGGACAGACCGTTGTCTGTGGCAGGCCGGGTGCTGGTGGAGACAGACAAGGGGGTGGAAAGCCGCTTGATCGATATTGACAGGGATCTGCTGCTAATCCCCAATGTGGCTATTCACATGAACCGGAAGGTGAATGAAGGCTATGCCTGGAATGTGGCTGTGGACACACTGCCTCTGCTGGGAAGTCAAAAGGCGGAAGGGAAGCTGGCTGATATACTGGAGGAAGCGGCTGGGGGAAGAATTCTGGGCCATGATCTGTATCTATATGTCCGGCAGAAGGCATCCGTGTGGGGTGTGGAGGAGGAATATATCTCCGCTTCTGCGTTGGATGATCTGGAATGTGCATGGTGCTGCACCAAGGGTTTTTTAGCAGCGAAGGACAGTGCTTCCATTCCGGTGCTGTGTGTATTTGACAGCGAGGAAGTAGGCTCGAACTCTGCGCAGGGTGCGGCATCCGGTCTGCTGGAGAGTTTACTGAAAAGAATTTGCCAGAGCTTGGGCCTGGATTTGCAGCGGATGCTGAGCCAGTCCTTTATGGTCTCTGCGGACAACGCTCACGCAGTGCATCCAAATCATCCGCAATACGCGGATAGAGCCAATGCTCCAGTGCTGGGCGGAGGTGTGGTGCTGAAGTTCAATGCTTCCCAGAAGTATGCAACAGACGGTGTTTCGGCAGCAGTGTTTCGCAAGCTATGCGCCCTGACGGATGTGCCGGTGCAGACTTATTACAACCGACCGGATCTGCCCGGAGGCGGAACATTGGGGAGGATATCCCTGACCCATGTGTCAGTACCCACGGCGGATGTGGGACTTGCCCAGCTTGCCATGCACTCGGCCTATGAGACCGCCGGTGTAAAGGATGTGAAATATCTGGTGGATGCCATGACCGCGTACTATGGCTGCATATTGGAGTGCCCCTCTGATGGGAATTATGTGATCCAGTTATGCACAACTGGCAAAATATACAAAAACTGATGCCGAAAACTGTAAAAACTGCCAATTGCCTAATTCGGATGATGTATGATATTATTATACCATCCCAACATGGGGCAACTACTCCACAAAATAGGGGCTCCATGCAAAATAAAGGAGGAATAACAACACCGTTGACTCACGGTACGGCAGTGTGGAGACCTGTCGTAAAGCCGCATGCTGTATACCGGCGGCGGTGAGAGCATATGCGAGGATTCGGTATGCTTAGAGTCGTAAGCGTATGGCAAGTGTATCCCTTAAGAACATTAAGAAGATCTACCCGTTCCTGGCTGATGAGGAGAAGAAAAAGAAGAAGGCTTCCAAGAAGAAGGATCAGGTTGTAGACGACGGCAAGGAAAAGGTTAATCTGCAGATTACAGAACAGGGTGTCGTTGCGGTTCAGGAGTTCAACCTGGAGATCGCTGATAAGGAATTTATCGTTCTGGTCGGTCCCTCCGGCTGCGGCAAATCCACCACTCTGCGTATGATCGCCGGTCTGGAAGAGATTTCCGAAGGCGAGCTGTATGTCGGTGACCGTCTGGTTAACGATGTAGCTCCCAAGGACCGCGATATCGCCATGGTTTTCCAGAACTATGCTCTGTATCCGCACATGACCGTTTATGATAATATGGCTTTCGCTCTGAAGCTGCGCCACACTCCCAAGGAAGAGTTGGACAGAAAGGTCAAAGAAGCTGCCGCTATCCTGGATATCACCCAGTATCTGGACCGTAAGCCTAAGGCTCTGTCCGGTGGTCAGCGTCAGCGTGTGGCCATTGGCCGTGCTATCGTCCGTGACCCCAAGGTCATGCTGATGGACGAGCCTCTGAGTAACCTGGACGCAAAGCTGCGTAACCAGATGCGTGCTGAGATCATCAAGCTGCGTGAGCGTATCAATACTACCTTTATCTATGTTACCCACGACCAGACAGAAGCTATGACGCTGGGCGACCGGATCGTCATTATGAAGGACGGCTTCATTCAGCAGATCGGTACACCTCAGGATGTGTTCCATCATCCCTACAACCTGTTCGTTGCAGGCTTTATCGGCGCACCGCAGATGAACTTCTTCAGTGCCAAGCTGGTTAAGGCCGATGGTAAGTATGCGGTTGAGCTGGGTGGTCATACTGTTGTTCTGTCCGACGAGAAGCAGGCTAAGTTGGCTGCCAACAAGGTAGAAGAGCAGGAAGTCACTCTGGGTATCCGTCCTGAGCACATCACTCTGGATCAGGTTGGCGTAGAAGCTAAGATCGATGTCAGCGAAATGATGGGCTCCTCTGTCCACCTGCATGTCAATGCTGTGGACCAGGATGTGATCATTGTTGTTAATACCATGGACATGTCCCGTGATGAGGTGGCAGCCCTGGCTATGGGCAAGACCATCAAGTTCAACTTTGGCGGCAATAACTGCCATGTGTTTGGCAAGGAGTCCGGCATCAATCTGGAAGCCTGATTGGTTTTGTACATCTGAGATTTACGGCACCTTTCGCAAGGAGGGTGCCGTATTTTGGCGTATAAAAGGATGCTGTTATATTGTCCGCACTGGTTCTGATGGTGTGTATTCTTGGCAGCTTTCCCAAAAACAAATAGATAATACCATGGCGACAGGGGAAAAAGGGAGAATCTTCACGTGCCAAGGCGGGTTTTCCTTGACAAAAGCGGGAAAAGGTATTACTCTCATACCGTGTTAGATTGGGGTGCTTTATCTGGCCATATACTGGGTATCTGTTTGACATACAAACAGGTCGGGTATGCTTACCCCATGTTCCGAACCGATTTTCCAGGGCACTCATACATTATTGTGAGCCCAGTGAAGATCTTTTGCAAGGAGAAATGAACATGCGCGAAAGCGGCATTTTGATGCATATTACCAGTTTGCCCGGGCCCTGGGGAATAGGAACCATGGGGAAACAGGCTTACGCATTTGTGGACTTTTTAAAAAAGGCCGGTCAGCGAAAATGGCAGATTCTGCCGCTGACACCTACTGGCTATGGGGATTCCCCCTATCAGTCCTGCTCCACCTTTGCGGGAAATTCCTATATGATTGACCTGGAAATGTTAATACAGGAAGGGTTGCTTGAAAAAGCAGAGGTGGACGCCATCACATGGAGCCATACAGAGGACCGGGTGGACTTCGGACTGCTGTATGAAAATCGGCGAAAGGTCCTGTACTTGGCATATGGCAGGTTTCAGGATCAAGCAGAATTGGATTCATTCTGCCGGGAAAACAGTAGTTGGCTGCCGGACTTTGCTCTGTTCCAGGCGCTGAAGGATGGCAATGAAGGAAAGCCCTGGTATCAATGGGAGAAAAAGCTGAAGTACCGTGACCCGGATGCCCTCTGGCAGGCCCGCCGGGAGCTGAAGGAGAACATCCGGTTTTACTGTTTTGTGCAGTACCTGTTTCATAAGCAATGGGGAGATCTGCGGGCCTATGCCCATGCATCTGGGGTGGAGATTATTGGTGATGTACCCATTTACGTACCCCTGGATTCGGTGGATGTATGGAGCGACCCGGATCTTTTTTACCTGGATGAAAAGCTGAACCCCATTGCGGTGGCGGGCTGTCCGCCGGATGCTTTTACGGAGGATGGCCAGCTTTGGGGGAATCCACTATATCGCTGGGATGTCCATCGGCGGGATGGGTATAGCTGGTGGCTGCGGCGGATGGCAGCGGCGGCCAAACGGTACGACCTGATTCGTATTGACCATTTCCGGGCCTTTGAAAGCTACTGGTCCGTGCCTTACGGCCACTCCACTGCCAGGTGTGGCAAATGGGTGAAGGGACCGGATCTGGAATTTATCGAAACATTGCGCAGGGAACTGCCGGATGTGAAGTTGATTGCCGAGGATCTGGGCTTTATTACCCCGGCGGTGAGGACTTTGCGGGACGCTTCCGGTTTTCCGGGCATGAAGGTCCTGCAATTTGCGTTTGATTCGGAAGAGCCCTCGGATTATCTGCCCCATAACTGCATAGCAAATGCTGTTTGCTACACCGGGACCCATGACAATATGACCCTGCGTCAGTGGCTGCAGACAATACCGGAAAAGACCCTGGACTATGCACAGCGGTACATGTGCCTAACAGAAGAAGAGGGCTATTGCTGGGGTGTGATCCGTACTGCGATGGCCAGCGTCTGCGAGTTGTGCATGGTGCAGATGCAGGATTACTTGGAGTTGGGCAGTGAAGCCAGAATGAACTTCCCCGGTACCAATTCCGGTGACAACTGGACCTGGCGGGCAAAAGAGGGCTTTATGACAGATGCCCTGGCAGAAAAGATTCGCAGCTTGACCAAGCTTTATGGTCGGTTGTGCGCAAAAGATGATATATCGCTAAGAATGGAGAATGAAAGTTATGAGTTATAATTGCCTGAATATCCTGAAGTGGACCGAGGCACAGCTGAAATATACCTATGATGTATCTTTGCAGGAGGCAACACCTCAGGAGCTACATGAGGCACTGGGTCAGGCGGTGATGATGTCCATTTCGGACAACTGGAGCAATTCCAAGCGCACCCGGCTGCATCAAAGAAAGGCTTACTATATCTCTGCCGAATATTTGATCGGCCGGCTGGTGTATTCCAACCTGTATAATCTGGGGATCCTGGACGAGATGAAGCAGCTGTTTGCTGAGCGTGGCGTGGATCTGGCTGTGCTGGAGGATATTGAGGATGCTGCACTGGGCAACGGCGGCCTTGGCCGTCTGGCTGCCTGCTTCCTGGACTCTGCTGCCAGCACCAATATACCTCTTTCCGGCTACGGCCTGCGTTATAAGTTCGGTCTGTTTAGACAGAGCTTTGACGAAAATGGAAGCCAGAAGGAGAATGCGGACGACTGGGCAAAGTTTGGGGATCCTTGGTCTTACCGACGCTATAACCATACAGTTAAAGTCAAGTTCCCTGATCATACCGTTCTGGCTGTTCCGTATGATGTGCCGGTTATTGGCTATGGCACCAATAATGTAGGTACGCTACGTCTTTGGCAGTGTGAGGCCCAGGAGGAGCTGGACTTCAATGCCTTTAATGACCAGGATTATCTGCGGGCCCTGACCCAGAAGAACAAGGCTGAGGATATTACCCGGGTTCTGTATCCCAACGATTCCACATGGGAGGGCAAGCGCCTGCGTATTAAGCAGCAATATGTGCTGTCTTCCGCGTCCCTGCAGGATATGCTGCGGGTCTACAAATCCGCGCATGGTACAGACTTGAGCCACTTTGCGGACTATTATGCGGTGCAGCTGAACGACACCCATCCGGCTATGTCCATTCCGGAGCTAATCCGTCTGCTGATGGCTGAGGGTATGGACTTTGAACAGAGCTTTGAGATCGCCCGAAAGACCTTCTCCTACACCAATCATACCGTTATGGGCGAAGCTCTGGAGAAGTGGCCTCTGGACCTGCTGTACAGCGTGGTGCCGGAGATCGTGGAGATTATTAAGCGTATTGATGAAAAGCTGCGGTATGAGCATCCCAACCTGTTCATCATCCGGGACAACACTGCACATATGGCCAATCTGAGTGTATACGTGGGTTCCTATGTGAACGGCGTGGCAGAGATCCACTCCCAGATATTGAAGGATGATTGCTTCAAGGACTGGTATCAGGCGTTCCCTGACCGGTTCCAAAATAAGACCAACGGCGTGACCCCCCGCCGCTGGATGGGCCTGTGCAACTCGGAGCTGACACAGATGATCAAGTACCGGGTAGGCGGCGACTTTATGAAGGATCTGGATAAACTGGCAAAGCTGAAGCCTATGATCGACGATGATATGGTTCGTCAGTTCAATGCTATTAAGCGCCAGAAGAAGGAGCAGCTTTGCCGCGTTATCGCAGAGCGGGAGGGAGTAAAACTGAGTCCCGACTTTTTGTTTGATGTACAGGTTAAGCGGCTGCATGAGTATAAACGCCAGCTTTTGAATGCACTGAGCATCGTGGATATCTACTTCCGCCTGAAGGATGGCAGCCTGTCAGACTTCCAGCCTACGGTTTATCTGTTTGGTGCCAAATCCGCGCCTGGCTATGCCCGGGCCAAGGCGATTATTCGCTATATCAATCGCATCGCCAGGATGATCAACAGTGATCCTGAAATGCAGGATAAACTGAAGGTGGTCTTTGTTCAGAACTATAACTGCTCCTATGCAGAGAATATTATTCCTGCCGCCGATATTTCTGAGCAGATCTCCCCTGCCGGCACGGAGGCTTCTGGCACCGGCAACATGAAGCTGATGCTCAACGGCGCTGTAACCTTGGGAACACTGGACGGTGCTAATGTGGAGATCGTGAAGGAAGCGGGCATGGAGAACAACTATATCTTTGGCGCCACGGTGGAGCAGATCAATGAAAGCCGGGATTCCTACAATCCCCGCTGGATCTACGATCACAACCCCCGTCTGCACCGTGCCATAGACACTCTGGTGGACGGCACAGTTCCCACCGACGATGCCCAGAGAGAGCTGTACTATGCTTTGCTGGATGGCACTGGCTGGCACAGAGCGGATCACTACTTCCTGCTGATGGATTATGAATCCTATATGGAAGCAAAACTGCGAGCCAATAAAGATTATACGGATCGGCTGAATTCCGGCCGCAAGTGACTGTTGAACGTAGCCAGCGGCGCCAAGTTCTCCTCTGACCGTACCATCCGCCAGTACGCGGAGGAAATCTGGCATATCCAGCCCACGCAGTATTAACAAAAACCCAACCGAAAGCAATTTGCTTCCGGTTGGGTTTTTATTAATTGAAAAAGGAAAGTTGAAAATTGAAAATTATTTTCTTATGACTACAATGCGTAGAGCGGGGGGGTACTCTCGCCGCACGCCACATCGCATAATAACAACGGCGGGACCAAGGCCCCGCCCTACGATCTCCCTCCAGAGACATTGTAGGGGGCTGGCTGTCTCCCACCGTTGAAGCCGGATATTTAGAACGGTTATTTTAAGCCTCTTTTGTTATCCTTCCGATACTACGATCTCCTTGAGAACCAGGCCGGGATTCCGGCGGCAGGTAAAGTCGATAGCCCAGAAGCTACTGAATACCAGCAGGCTGCGGCCCCGATAGTCCTCCAGCAGCTCCGCGTCAGAGCCCAGATTCAGATCCGTCAGGTCGCCGGGATAGCTGTCGATCAGGCGGATTTCCTCGTAGGGCAGGCCCTCCATACGCAGATCAACACCGTATTCGGTCTTCATCCGGTACTGGAAAACGTCAAACTGCAGTGTACCCACAACGCCTACAATTACCTCTTCCATACCGGAATTGGGGACTTTGAAGATCTGGATCGCACCCTCCTGGGCAATCTGCTCTGTGCCCTTGACGAACTGCTTGCGCTTCATGGAGTCCTTGGCAGATACCCGGCAGAAATGCTCCGGGGCAAAGGTGGGGATGCCGGAGTACAGGAATTTTTTGCCGGGGACGGTAATGGTGTCGCCAATGGCAAAAATACCCGGGTCAAAGACGCCGATCACGTCACCGGCGTAGGCCTCCTCCACGATCTCCCGCTCGGCAGCCATCAATTGCTGGGGCTGGGACAGGCGCATTTTTTTACCGCCCTGCATGTGGTAGTATTCGGTGTCCCGCTGGAATTTGCCAGAGCAGATCCGCATAAAGGCCAGCCGGTCCCGGTGGGCCTTATTCATATTGGCCTGAATCTTAAAGACAAAGGCGGAGAAATCAGGGCTGAAGGCATCTACTGTGCCGCAGTCCGCGGTCCGGGACAGGGGAGGGGGTGTCAGCTTCAAAAAGGCTTCCAGGAAGGGTTCAATACCGAAATTGGTCAGGGCAGAGCCGAAGAACACCGGGCTGAGCTGGCCGTTTCGCACCGCGTCCAGATCCATTTCCCGGCCGGCAGACAGCAGTTCTACATCGTCAATAAGCTGCTGATGCTTGGTTTCCGAATCCAGAAGCTGGGCAACCTGAGGATCGTACAGGTCCACGGCCTGCTTGTCCGCCTTGGCTTTGCCGTTCAGGCCGGAGAAGAACAGAAGCTGACTGTTTTCCCGGTCATACACGCCCTGAAAATCCTTACCGGAGCCAATGGGCCAGTTCATGGCATAGGTTTCGATGCCCAGCTCCCGCTCCACTTCATCCAGCAGGTCAAAGGGATCCTTTGTCTCCCGGTCCATTTTGTTCACAAAGGTGAAAATGGGAATATGCCGCATGGCGCAGACCTTGAACAGCTTCCGGGTCTGGGGCTCTACACCCTTGGCACCGTCAATGACCATGACCGCAGAATCCGCAGCCATCAGGGTGCGGTAGGTATCCTCGGAGAAGTCCTGGTGGCCCGGGGTGTCCAGAATGTTGATACAGAAGCCACCGTACTGGAACTGCATGACCGAGGAAGTCACGGAAATACCCCGCTGCTTTTCAATTTCCATCCAGTCGGAGGTGGCAGCCCGGGAATTTTTCTTGCCCTTTACAACGCCCGCCTGGGCGATTGCGCCGCCGTAGAGCAGGAATTTTTCAGTCAGGGTGGTTTTGCCGGCGTCCGGGTGAGAGATGATGGCAAAGGTCCGGCGGCGGCTGATTTCTTCAATTAGGGTAGGCATAATAGTATCCTCCAAGGTGTTTCCGTCCGCTCGGGGAAAACACTGATTTTGTCATATCAAACTGGCTTAGTTTACCACACTTGGCGCAATAATACAAGCATTATTCTTCTTGGATCAGTGCGCGGAATACAGGCAGGCTCTTTTGGATCATTTCATAGCTGACGCAATAGCAGACCCGGAAGTAGCCGGGGCAGCCAAAGCCGTCGCCGGGCACCAGCAGCAAATCCTTTTTCTTAGCCTTTTCCGAGAAAGCCGCCGCATCGCCGCCGGGAGCCTTTACGAACAGATAGAAAGCCCCGTCCGGTTTGGCCGTTTCATAGCCCGCTTCCAACAGTCCTTCATACAGAGCCCGGCGGTTTTTATCGTAAGCTGCCAGATCCGGCCGCAGATGGGCACACCGGGCAATGACTTTCTGCCACAAAGAGGGAGCACATACATGGCCGCAGGCCCGGGCCGCACCTGCAACAGCGGCGTACAGGGCCGTGGAATCCGCCGCTTCACCTGGAACATACACGTAGCCGATCCGTTCACCGGGCAGGGACAGGGACTTGGAGTAAGAATAGCAGACGATGGTGTTGTCATAGATGGTGGGGATAAAGGGCACTTGTACGCCGTCGTACACCAGTTCCCGGTAAGGCTCGTCCGCTACAATGTAAATGGGGTGGCCGTACTGGGCGCTCTTTCGGGTCAGCAGAGCGGCCAGCGCCTTTAAGGTGTCGGCGGTATAAACAGTACCGGCGGGGTTGTTGGGGGAGTTAAGGATTACGGCGCAGGTGTTGGGGCTGAGCATGGCCTCCACCGCATCCAGCTTGATCTGGAAGCCGGGCACATCGGGGGGGACGACCTTCAGCACGCCGCCGGCCTCCTCGACCCAGGGACGGTACTCCGGGAAGAAGGGCGCAATGGCCAAAAATTCACGGCCCGGCGCAGCCAGCGCCCGGAAGACTGCACACAGCTCCGGGGCGGCACCGCAGCCGATGAACAGTTCGTGAGGCTGTACCCCAGCGCCGTAGCGGGTGTTCAGATCGTTCGCAATGGCCTGCCGGGTCTGCAGGTCACCCACCGCGGAGGTATAGCCGTGCACGGCCAGAGAATCGGTGTCCGCAAGAATGGCCCGGATGGCATCATTGATCTCCGGAGGAGAAGGGATGCTGGGGTTTCCCAGCGAATAATCGTACACATTTTCCGGCCCGACAATGGCAGCACGGGTCTGGCCGTATTCAAAAAGATCCCGGATGCAGGAACGGTTAGCGCCCAGGGCGTAAGCTTTTTCATTGTACATAAAGATCACTCCTGTTAAAAAGCAGGGCTGCCCCTGCCGTCACAATTGATACAGCGGCACGGTTGGGTCGTAGCGTTGGGGTTTGTATGTAACAGAACCAATGGGTTTGCCTTCAATGCCGTACTTGGGATTATAACCAAATAAGTTTATATAATTATCCAGATCGTCTTTCTCAGCCTCCATAGCCTTCGTGACCTCCACAGTGGCCAGAACATCGTCCACAGCCCGGTGGGAGTTGACAACCTGACCGGAAAGACCGTAGACCTCGATGGCATTACACAGCTTGTGGGGGTAGCTATGCCGATCCTTATAGACTGTCAGCAGGTCCAGCTTGTCTTTGCCCTTTAAAATGGTGGGGTCACCGTCGCGGAGTAGCATATAGAAAAGGAAGCTCAGGTCAAAATGGGCATTATAGGCCAGCAGCAGGGTATTGCCTGCAAACATCCGGGCAATATCACAACAGACACGGGTTTTGAGGATGCCCCGCTGACGCAGATCGGCGTTCGTGATGCCGGTTAGCTGCTCAATTTTGGCGGGGACAAAGCCTCCGGGGCTGAGCGCAATCAATTCATCGTATTCTTCAATTACTGTCGGCTTGCCGTCCCGACGCTCCAGCACTACCGCGGCAAATTCGATAATCTCGTCCCGGCTGTAGGCCAGGCCGGTGGTCTCGGTGTCGAACAGCACCAGCCGGTCGTATTTGTCAAATAGTTTGTCTAACTGGGCCATGCTATTCTCCTTTATATAACGCCAGTGCCCGGCGGAATTTACTGCGTGTTTCCCGCTGCAAATGAAACATGGCAGCCAGAGTATGGGCAAAAGCGGCACAGGCTGCCGGTGTACCGGATTTTAATTCTACCTCAACCTCACACAGGGGAAGCTCTTGACCGCCGCCCAGCAGGATACCGGAATCCAGCGCCAGCTCCACAGTGGTTTCTCCCAGGGTCAGCCTTTTGGCAATCCTATGGAATTTTGCCCCGCAGATGGGATAGATCCCCTCGCTGGTTAAGGCTGCCAGATCTCCGGGGGCACCGAGTTTACATAACTCCGGAATGGCGGCTTGAATACTGTTACAGAAAAGCTCCCACTCGCCTCGTCCCTGGCCGGATACGGGCGCTTTGAGCGTACACACAGACAGGCCATTTTCCATCCGCTGGCGCAGGGTGTATAAGCGTGCGGATAGGGCCTGGGTAGGTGTGTCGAAATAGGTGGTTTCCATGGAAAAGTGCTGTTCCTCACCGGGAAAGGCCTGCCGAATGGCTTCCAGGGTCTGCTCTGTTGCCCCATATTTCAGTTCGAATTCAATGCCCATCTTTTTCTCCTGTGGCGCGTATTTTTCTTTATTATACACTGCCGGGCCTCACTGTGCAAGAATCTTTCTTCACAAACCCATTCCGACAAAAAAATCCCGCATTTATTGGTACAATGACTGGGAAGAAAAGGCAGTGATCAGACGTTTGTAATGATCGCATGTAGGAGGCGGCACCTATGATGCCCCCCTGTAATTTACACAAAGGTTGTGATACGAATGATCTCCATCCAGTCGTATGTGCGCAGAGGGCATCACATTCTGCGCAGGTGGGCATTGGATCCCAGAATACATATCCTGACCCGGGTGCTGATTCATACACTGGCAGGCTTCTGCCTAAGTGCTGCCAGCTTGGGCAATGCGGCTATGCCGCTGGCATTGGGGCTGGTGTGCGCTTGCTCCGGGTGGTCGGCGGTATTGACTGCCGTGGGCGGCTGTGCTGGGTATCTGGTGTTCTGGGGAAACAGCGGATATCAGGGGATGGCTTGGCTGGCCGTTGGATTGCCTGTGGCTCTGCTGCTGGGAGATCGGCGACTCAGCCGGGAAGCACCGCTGCTACTGCCGGCTGTGGCAGCACTGATCATAGCGGCCGCAGGTGTAATATTTCAGTCGTTGGAGCCGGGTGGGGCCCGGATCGCCATTTATCTGCTGCGGGTGGCTTTGGCAGCAGGGGCTACTTGCTTATTTACCTTTGTAATGCAAGGCAGGAATCCAATTCTGGATTGGCTGGCTTGTGGCGTAGGGGTATTGGCCTTGGCCCAGATCATGCCCATTCCTTATTTCAGTATGGGATATCTGGCGGCAGGCATGTTGGCTGTCACAGGGGCATTTCCTGCGGCGGCAATGGCTGGATTGGCGTTGGATCTGGCGCAGGTGACGCAGGTACCCATGACGGCTGTTATGACATTTGCTTATTTAATACGGCTGTTGCCCAGACAGAATAAAATTTTTTCCCGTGTAGCGCCGGGAGTTGTGTACTTAGTCGTTATGGGGCTTTGCGGCCATTGGGATTTGCTACCGCTGCCAGGATTGTTGATCGGTGGTATTATCGGGAGTTTTCTGCCTGCGCCCGGTAAAGTGGCCCATCGGCGGGGAGAGACAGGGGCAGCCCAGGTCCGGCTGGAAATGGCTGCCGGTGTGCTGGCCCAGACAGAGCAGCTATTGCTGGAAGCACCGGTGGTCCCGGTGGATGAAGAGGCTTTGGTAGCCAGGGCGGCAGAGCGTGCCTGCAGTGGCTGTCCCTGCCGGAAAAGCTGTAAGGATGCCCGGCGCATTGCCCAGCTTCCGGGACTGATCCTGCACAAGCCATTACTGACCCCGGATGAGTTGCCGATCAACTGCCGCAAAAGCGGCCGTTTTCTGGCAGAGCTGCACCGCAGCCAGGAGCAGCTTCGTTCCATCCGGGCAGACCGGGAACGGCAGAGGGAGTACCGGGCGGCGGTGATTCAGCAATATCAGTTTTTGTCAGAATACCTACAGGACCTTTCTGACCAACTTGCGCGCCGGCAGGATGGGGCAGGGGTAATTTACGAACCGGAGGTTCGTGTATATGGCAACCGACCTGAAGCAGACAATGGGGACCGGTGCCTGCGATTTGCCGGTACCATGTGCCGATACTATGTGCTTTTGTGCGACGGTATGGGGACAGGATTGGGCGCTATCCAGGAGGGACGCACAGCAGCAACACTCCTGCGGCGGCTGCTGTCTGCAGGTTACCCTGCAGAGTATGCCCTGCGGAGCATTAACAGTCTGTGCGCACTGCGTGATCGGGCTGGAGCGGTGACCATTGATCTGGCGGAGCTGCAACTGGATAGCGGAAAGGTGACGGTATACAAATGGGGCGGGGCGCCTTCTTATATTGTCAGTAAAATGAGCGCAGAGAAAATTGGGACAGCCGGGCCTCCTCCCGGGCTGTCGGTGACAGACTGTCAGGAGGCAAGCTATCGGCTGTCCCTCCGTCGGGGGCAGACGCTGTTTTTGATCAGCGACGGCGTAGGGGAAGAGGAAGCCCTGCGCTGCTGCCTGGATGGAGTGGGTCTGCCACCGGGGGAGCTGGCGGCCAGACTGCTTAAAAGCGGATGTCTTGGCGGGGAGGACGATGCAACAGTCGTCACAGTTCGCTTAAATACGTCATCCACGGCAACATAATAACACATGTTTACCACGAAAGCTGTCGAAACACAAAATGTAGGATAAGAATCTGTAGATTTTCTACTATATATGGAGGAGCGGGTCGGCAGACAGTAAAGCAGGGGGGCACTGCCTCCCTGCTTTTTACGTCCAAATTCCAGTTTATCGCTTAATTTTGCATCATTCTTTGTAGGGGGCTGGCTGTCTCCCACCGTTTCAAACAGCAAGTTATCGGGCGGCGGGGGCAAGCCCCCGCCCTACAATGGCTGTGTTAAAACAGCCCAATAAATACAAATTGGCCATATTCAGGCAGATTAAAGAGCACATTGCAGAAATATGCAATGCGCCCTTTGGTAATATGTATTACATAGCAGCCTGCAGGGCCTTATTGCGGCGGGTCTTGATAACCTTGGCAACGATGGCCAGTGCAATCAGGGCAATACCTGCGCCCAGAATCGAATAATGGACGACCGCGATAGATGCAAGGATGCCGTTGATCAGTCCCAAAAGGGCGGCCTGATCAGCCAGAATCATTTGCAGAACGCCGGAGGCCGCAACAATGTTTACAGAGGAAAGGACCAATCCGGCAAATAGCAATGTGATGCCGATATCCGACAGGGTCTTGGGAAGCGTCCAGTTTACCAGCAGCACCAGCAGCATCAGCACCACAATTACACCGGCGAAACAGACGATGGCGGTGTTAGAGGTAGCCATCCGTATATATTCCATGGCCTGCATTGACGCAGCCATGGAGTCGGCTAATCCGCCCATAGTGCCGGCATCGCCGTCCGGCTGGGCCTGATTCAATAAGTTTTCTTCCAGGAAGCCTTTCAGACCTTTCTGTTCCCATTCTTCCAGAATGGGGACTTCGTCCAGGGCGGTTTCCAACTCTCCGAGCTGATCGTCTGTGATCTCAACACCGAAGCTTTCCTTGATCAGGGGAGCGTTGTCCCGCACCAGACCGATAATTTCGTCTTTGGTAATGGTAGTGTTACTGGTTCCGTTGAAGAAATCGTCAAATGCGCCGGATACTTTGTCGGTAAGAAAATCCTTGACGGTGGAATTGTTGATAAAGTCCCGGACGTCCTCTTTTTTTAGGGGGAGTTCTTCACCGAGCCCACTCTGGAGCAGTTCATAGACCATATCCGTGATAGGATCGGACACCACCGATGCGGAGGTATCAGACAGCAGGAGTACAGAGCCGTTGGGCGTAGGCACCGGGGCTGCAGCTTGCGGCTGGGATACTGTAGAAGTGATGAGCTGGTTCAGGATCTTCTCAAATCCACCCTTGGAGGTCATGACCCGTAGGTCCACCACCAAGGCGCCGGCAATTGTCACCACAAACAGGGTAAGGCACAAAATGATGGCGATCAGCTCCAGCAGGATTTTCAAGGGCCAGGGGTGGGATCTTTTGATTTTCTTGACCTTTTTAACTTTCTGGGGCTCTGCCGGCATTTCGGGCAATAGGGGCAAGGGTGTAGGTTCTTCTGAAACAGGTGCTTCTGCCGCGGGCTGTTCCGGCAGGGTTTCCGCAACGGGGAGTTCTTCCGGCGTTACGGAGGATTCCATTGCTTCGCTCATAAAAATTCCTCTTTTCTTTTCCTTTTGGACGTTTTTAAGAACGCCCTGCAACTATTTTACAGAACTGCGGCAAAAAAGTCAATGATTGCTAATGGGGTGGTTTGGAGAACGTGCCGCATACTTTTTTGGAAATGTTAAAGAATAATTCAAAAACGGACACTTGACATTTTTAGCACTCTCTGCTATAGTGTGCTTAGCACTCAGAGAAACGGAGTGCTAACAAGAAGGAGGGATACGGTGGAACTGACAGAACGGAAGAAAAAGGTCCTGCGCTCGGTAGTAGACCTGTACATCCGCACAGCGGAGCCTGTAGGCTCCAAGGCAATCACGGAATTGCCGGATATGAAGTATTCCTCCGCCACGATCCGCAACGAAATGGCAGAGCTGACCACCATGGGGTACTTAGAACAGCCCCATACCAGCGCGGGCCGGGTCCCTTCGGCTGCCGGCTACCGGCTGTATGTGGATGAACTGATGGCCGATTACCGGCTCAGCCTGGACGAGACAAAGTCCATCAGCACTGCCATCGAAGAAAAGATGCAGCGGGTGGATAAAATGGTGGAGAAGGTTGCCAAGCTGGTCTCCCAGGCCACCGATTTGCCGGCCATCTCCATGGCGGCCCGCGCGGGCGGCGCTACAGTCAAGCGTTTTGAACTGATTCTGGCAAACCAGGGCAGTGTGATTTTGGTGATCATGCTTTCTGACGATCAGGTGGTCAACAAGCTGATCAAGCTGCCGGTGTTGGTAACAGACGGAGATCTGAAGATCCTGTCCGCGATTTTGAACGCCACTATGACGGGCCTGCAGGCAGAGGAATTCTCCCAGGAACTGCTGGACCGGGTTATGGGTTCTGCAGGCGGCGCGGCCAGTCTGGTACCGATCATCATGGAATTTACCGGAGAGACTCTGAACCGCCAGGGCAGCACCAACATGGCAGTGGCCGGGCAGATGCGGCTTTTGGGGCAGCCGGAATACCGGGATGTGGATAAGGCCCAGCGGCTCATGTCCTCTCTGGATGAGGAGGCGCTGGCAAATCTGCCGGCGGTCATGCAGAATGCCAACGGCACGAAGGTGCTGGTAGGACCGGAAAACGTAGCCCAGGAGCTGAAGGATACTTCTGTTGTGATGACCAAGTTTGACATTGGCGATGGAATGCAGGGGATGATCGGTGTGGTCGGCCCTACAAGAATGGATTATGCGAAGGTAACGGCACGGCTTTCTTATTTTGCGGAGAGTCTTTCCAAGATGTTCGCAAAGCCGGAACAGCCTCAACTGCCGGAAGCAAAGGACGAAAAGGAATAAAAACGAATTGTCATTGCGAACCAGTCCGCAGACTGGTGTGGCAATCTCCTGCTTCATCCCGGAGATTCCCACGTCGGGCAAAGCCCTCCTCGGAATGACAGGATAATGGAGGCATATAAAGTGGCAAAGAAGGATAAAGAAAAGAAGCAGGAGACACCGATAGAGGAGGCAGCGGAAGCAGTCAAAGCGGAGGAACAGGAAGCTGCTCCCGAAACTGTGGAAGTAAATCCCTGGGAGGAAAAGTATAATGCTGAGCATGATGCGTACCTGCGTTTGGCTGCAGACTACGATAACTTCCGCAAGCGTACGATTAAAGAAAAGGAGCAGTCCTACGGCAACGGCAAGGCTGATGCGGTAGAAAAGTTGCTGCCGGTGTATGATAATCTGGAGCGGGCTCTGAATCAGCCCACAGAGGACGCGGCCTATAAAAAGGGCGTGGAAATGACCATGACCCAGCTTGTGAATATTTTCGCCGGTCTGGGTGTGGAGATCTACGGCAATGTGGGGGATCTGTTTGACCCCAATATCCACAATGCAGTCATGCATACAGAGGAAGAGGACGTGGAGGAGAGCACCATCACCCAGGTCTTCCAGAAGGGCTTCAAACTGGGCGAGAAGATCGTTCGCTTCGCCATGGTGCAGGTAGCTAACTAACATCTGATTATGTCATCTCGAACCAGTCCGCAGACTGGTGTGGCGATCCCCTGAAGCGGTTGGAGCGTTTGGGAGATTGCCACGCCAGTGTGAGCACTGGCTCGCAATGACAGTGCATATTGATTTTATAAACTATTTTCATTTATATAGGAGGATTTTAATTATGGGTAAGATTATCGGTATCGACTTGGGTACAACCAACTCTTGTGTCGCGGTTCTGGAAGGCGGCGAGCCTGTTGTTATTGCCAACGCAGAGGGCGCCCGTACCACACCGTCTGTGGTTGCGTTCAGTAAGACCGGTGAGCGGATGGTAGGTCAGGTGGCCAAGCGCCAGGCTGTTACCAACGCAGACCGTACGGTTGCTTCCATCAAGCGCCACATGGGTGAGAATTACAAGGTCAACATCGACGGCAAGGGCTACACCCCCCAGGAGATCAGTGCTATGGTTCTGCAGAAGCTGAAGGCGGACGCAGAGGCTTATCTGGGTCAGCCTGTTACTGAAGCCGTTATCACCGTCCCGGCTTATTTCTCTGACGCACAGCGTCAGGCCACCAAGGATGCGGGCAAGATTGCCGGTCTGGAGGTCAAGCGGATCATCAATGAGCCCACCGCTGCTGCGCTGGCTTACGGTTTGGACAAGGAAAACGAGCAGAAGATCATGGTCTATGACCTGGGCGGCGGCACCTTCGACGTGTCCATTCTGGAGATCGGCGACGGCATCGTGGAGGTTCTGGCTACCGCGGGCGATACCCGCCTGGGCGGTGACGACTTTGACCAGAGAGTAATGGACTACCTGGTTGCCGAGTTCAAGAAGGCAGAAGGGATTGATCTGAGCAATGACAAGGTGGCTATGCAGCGCTTGAAGGAAGCTGCTGAAAAGGCCAAGATCGAGCTGTCCGGCATGACCACCACTGCTGTGAACCTGCCCTATATCACCGCTGACGCTACCGGTCCCAAGCACCTGGATGTGACACTCTCCCGTGCCAAGTTCAACGAGCTGACTGCCGATCTGGTGGAGCGCACCATGAAGCCTGTCCGTCAGGCCATGTCTGACGCGGGCCTGAAGCCCAGCGATCTGCATAAGGTTCTGCTGGTTGGCGGTTCTACCCGTATTCCCGCTGTTCAGGAAGCCGTAAAGGGCATTACCGGTTCCGAGGGCTTCAAGGGCATCAACCCTGACGAGTGCGTAGCTGTGGGCGCTGCTATTCAGGGCGGCGTGCTCACCGGCGATGTGAAGGACGTGGTCCTGCTGGACGTGACTCCCCTGTCTCTGGGTATTGAGACCATGGGCGGCGTGTTCACCCGGCTGATCGACCGGAATACCACTATCCCCACCCGCAAGAGCCAGATTTTCTCCACCGCCGCTGACGGCCAGACCTCTGTAGAGGTCCATGTACTGCAGGGTGAGCGGGAGATGGCGGCTTACAATAAGACGCTGGGCCGCTTCCAGCTCACCGGCATTGCCCCCGCACCCCGTGGAGTACCCCAGATCGAAGTCACCTTCGATATCGATGCCAACGGCATCGTAAAGGTGTCTGCAAAGGACCTGGGTACCGGCAAGGAGCAGCAGATCGCCATCACTGCTTCCACCAATCTGTCTCAGGAGGACATCGACAAGGC
>JAZNIG010000086.1:0-7277 GCA_045577355.1 Faecousia sp.
GAGAGCAAGCCGCCCCCCGGCTGGGGTGGCCCGCTTGTGCTTTGGCTTATTCGTTAAATTGCAATTTATCGCTTTGCAATGCGGTTTATAATATTTCTAAGATACTTGAAAGATGCCAAGAAAGTCACGATTGCCATAAGAAAGTATAATTGCAGAACAATAGGTTGGCATGCAGTATTTACTGCTTTGTATAGACGGAAGCGAGTTCCCAAATCGTTTTTATCTAAGAAACCGCCTATAAACATACAGCAAAACAGCGAGAACGGCATAATTGCGGTTAGCAAATAATCAAAAGTTCTATGCGCGGTAGAGAAAAAGCCTATAGTCGAAGAAAAGAGCAAAAGCACCGCACTTAGTATGTAGGGAGACATTTGCAATAGATTCATATGATCAAACACCTCACATAACAGCATCAGCAGAGGAACGGCTGCAAAAGGTATTGTATAATATAGTTTCTTTTTTATAGAGATACCTCCTCTCTCAAATTCAGGTTTGGCAAACTACTTACCTAATCAAGGTATACCCCAATAGCCGGCGGGAATCAAGTTGTTCTGCCCCTTGTATTGCCTCCCGCCCATCGTTCGACTTTTTGCCTATACCAAAACTTCTATGTTAAGCAGGTCACTCTTGCCGCAGGAATGTAGGGGGCGGCGGGAGCAAGCCCCCGCCCTACGGGAACCTTATGCCGCTGCTTGTAGGGCGGGGGTTTACTCCCGTCGGAAATTGTGCTATAATGCCCCCAACGAAAGCGAGAATCGTCCATAATTAAAATACCGTTCGTCTGCCAGGGAAGGGTTTCTCCGAATTTCGAAAATCCCTTTTGTCTCTGAGAAAATCTGGTTTTAAAATCATATTTTCCAACGATTTGTCAATGCTTTTTAAAAACCGGACTTGCAAAAATAAACACCTAGCCATAGCAGAATGCCACGGTCAGGTGTTCTTTCTCATTTTCCCAAACTGATCTTTTCTATCAGCGCCAGTTCGTCATCGGCGAAATGGGTGTTCTGCACAGCCTGGATATTGTCCCAAATCTGTTTCGGTCGGTCAGCAGACCTTGTGCCAAAGGCCCAGAGACACGGCGGGTAGCTTTAGCCCGCTGGAGCCCACACGGTTATAGGGCGTAGTGTCATAACGATGGTCGGATATCTGGTACATATAGCATCTCTCCAAAATCTAGTTTATCTAACAGAATTATACGCCGATAGCATACTGAAAGCAAGCTGTTTTACCATGCTATACGGTGGTTTGCCACTTTTTGTCTTTTTAAGATGTAAGTTTGTGGCGTACTCTGGCAAGGAAGACATATTGAATAAGGAAGCTGCTTTTGTTATAATGATTTATATAGCTATGACTTAATTAACAGTTTTCTGACAAAAAATAGATCCCTGTCAACGAATAGTGAGAGATAGAAAGGTGCGTTCGTTACGATGGCGGTTAAACAAAATATGAAACAAAAAATACTTATTGCATTCAGTATAGCCGTCGTCTTGACGTTACTGATACTGCTTGCACTTTCAGGCGGCAATTTGGCTCTTTTAAAAAGCTTGTTTGTCCAGGACCTCTCCAACGAGGAAATGAAAGCGCTTTTGTCCGGCTTTGGTTGGCGCGGATACATTGTGCTCACCGCGTTGTCCATGCTCCAAGTTGTGTGCACTTTTTTGCCGGCAGAACCTGTTCAAGTTCTTGCCGGTGTTACCTTTCCCTTTCCGATTGGGCTTTTGTGTTGTATGATTGGTGTTCTGTTCGGAAACACACTGATCTATATGTTACAAAAGGTTTTCGGAGATCGCCTGCGAAGTTTTTTTGTTAAAAAAATGAATCTGGATCTGGAGAAAATCGCTCAGTCCAGCAAAGCAATCTTCATTATTTTCATTCTATATTTCCTTCCGGCAATACCTTACGGCATGATCTGTTTCTTTTCGGCAAGCCTGGGAATGTCCTACCGTCGCTATATTGCGGTAACCGCGCTGGGTTCCCTGCCCTCCGTGTGTATCGGCGTAGGCCTGGGACATATGGCCATCATGTCCGACTGGACAGTTTCCGTTTGCGTATTTACAGTTCTTATTCTGTTGGTTGGCGTGATGTTTTACAAGAAGGACGTGTTATTTGCCAAGTTAAACAGCTTTGCTGAACACCACAAAAGTACGTTTAAAAACAAGGTTCGTCCGGTAAATGGCTTTATGATGACTGTTCTGTATTATGCGGTCAGAGCATACCTTTTCCTTTGCGGAGTACGTCTGAAGACAGTCAACAAAGTTGGCAAGCCGGAAGCGCCTTCCATTATCCTTTGCAATCACGGTTCTTTTATCGATTTCATTTATGCGGCGGCTTTGCTTCGTAAATATAAGCCACATTTCATTGCGGCAAGACTTTATTTCTATCACACCATTCTGGCCTGGCTTCTGCGGCAGGTAGGCGCGTTCCCCAAAAGCATGTTTGCCATGGATATAGAGAATGCAAAAAACTGTCTGACGGTGCTCAAAAACAATGAGATCCTGGCTATGATGCCGGAAGCACGGCTTTCTACCACCGGACGATTTGAGGACATTCAGGATAACACCTACTCCTTTATCAAGAAGGCCGGTGTCAATATCTACACCATTAAGATCTGCGGCGGCTATCTTGCCGATCCTAAGTGGGGTAAGGGCTTCCGCCGCGGTTCTGTAGTAGAAGCTGAGCTGGATCTGCTGTATACAGCGGAACAAGTGAACAGTCTATCGTTGGAGCAGATAAAGCAAGGAATCGAACAGCGACTGTCCTATAACGAGTTCTGCTGGCTGCAACAGCGACCCCATATACATTACCGGTCACGGGTTATTGCGGAAGGTCTTGAAAATATCCTTACCACTTGCCCGATGTGCGGGCGAAAGTATACGATAACAACAAAGAATAACAAGGTTTTCTGTGAACACTGCGGTTATTTGACATCACTCAATAACCGATATGCGTTTGATGCTGACTTCCGCTTTCATCATCTTACCCAGTGGTACGATTGGCAAAAGCTGCTTTTGGAGAGGGACATTGCCGAAAATGAGGACTATGCGTTGTCTTCTAAGGTGGAACTGCGGTTACGGGGGAATGGTAACGGCATGACCAGGCATAGCGGTTTTGGTGTTTGCACACTCAATCGGGATGGCCTTACTTACTCCGGCACCAAGGACGGAGAAGCCGTAGATCTCCATTTTTCTATCCAGCGAATATATCGGTTGCTCTTCGGAGCCGGTGTAAATTTCGAAATTTATGACGGTACGGAGATCTTCTTCTTTGTGCCGGAGGAAAAGCGATCGGCTGTGGATTGGTATGTGGCATCAAAGATCCTGCACGATAGAGCCGAACAAGCTGCCCAATAAGGAGGAATTGTTATCCTTACGAAAGAGAGAAAAATAAAAGAACAACAAAAAGCATATTCCAACATCAGCGTCCGTTCCTTTGTGACGGTAGCAGTTCTGCTGCTGGCGGTGCTGTTTTTCTGCGGATCTCTTTCCTATTTCATCCCTCAGGGAGCCTTTGAAAGAGATGCAGACAGCAATATCATCCCCGGTACATACCAAGCGGGGGCAGTGGAAGGCATCACACTTTGGCGTGTTATCACCGCACCGCTCCGGGTGTTTGCAGCAGAGGATGCGCTGACCATCATCATGATCAGTATTTTTCTGTTGGTCATGAGTGGTGCATTCAACCTGTTGGATAAGACCGGCGGTATCAAAACCTTCATCGAATATATTATGCGCCGTTTGCGGGACCGCGGCAGTCCGGTGGTATGCATTACGGTATTGCTGTTTATGCTCTTCGGCAGCTTGTTTGGTATGTTCGAGGAATTGGTAACACTTTTGCCGCTGATTATTGTATTTATGCTGTCTATGCAGCTGGATACGATGATGGGACTGGGCGCATGTCTGATGGCAGCATGTTTTGGTTTTTCCACCGCCATCACCAATCCTTTTTCTGTAGGTACAGCCGCCCAACTGGCAGGAATTCCGGTGTCTTCCGGTGCTTGGCTCAGAGTGGTATTCTTCGTGATCGTGTATCTTGTTTTGTGCGGCTTCTTATTAGGGTATCTGAAAAAGGTCCGGCAAAATCCGCAGGCTTCGCCTACTTACGAGATCGATCAAAAAAAGCGTGACAGCCTGATCCTTCAAAGGAATGAAGCGGCACAGGATCAGCAAAAAATCTTCCGGGTATATGCTACCTTCTTTGCCGTCCAGGGTGTGCTGTTGGTGGCAATTGCCTACATAAGAGAGATTTCCGGTCTGGCAATTCCCATCCTTGCTGCAAGTTTTTTGATATCCGGTTTGATTGCGGGACAAATCGTGTGTCGAGACTTCCGAAAGGTACTTGCCTGCTTCCTGCAAGGAGCAGTGGCAATGCTCCCGGCGGTAGCTATGATCGCGCTGGCTTCTTCGGTAAAGCTTGTAATGGTTGAGAGCAATATCATCGACACGGTTATGAATGTTGTGCTGCAGATTCTGGTGGGGAAAGGTAAGTTCGTCACAATCCTTTTAATCTATACCCTGATACTGTTCTTGCAACTCTTCATTGGCTCGGCTTCAGCAAAGATCTTCTTGGTTATGCCCATCGTCCTACCTATCACCAATGCGCTGGATATTTCTCCCACACTGGTGATTCTGACCTACTGTATGGCAGACGGATTTACCGATGTAATACTGCCCACAAATCCGGTACTCCTAATCGGACTGTCTATGGCAAATGTATCTTACTTTAAATGGCTGAAGTGGACATGGAAATTACAACTGCTTCTGTTTGCCGTTTCCGTGCTCGTGCTTTTTTTCGGTGTTCTGGTTGGTTATTGACCCAAAACAGCAGACCAAGCATTTTCCCTAAAGGTAATTGCAATATATTTTGATGTACTCCAAATCAGCAAGACGGCGACAGAGAGAACAGATCTCCCTGCCGCCGATTGCTTAATATTATTCTATGGTTACATCAGACCCATACACCAAATAACTGCCAGGGCCGTCAGCGTGACCAGGGTATCGATAGTAATACCGTAGAACATAGGCGCAAACCCGGCTTTCTTGAAGTCGGTGATGCTTGTTCCTAGACCGATTGCAGCCAAAGCAGTGACCATTAGCAATTTGCTTGTGCTTTTCATGACTCCGGATATTGCTACGGGAATGCAGCCAACGCTGTTCAAAACAGCCAACAGCAGGAATCCGCCAATGAACCAGGGAATAATTTTCATGAGATTAACGTTTTTTCCATTGTTTGCCGCTTTCATCTCTTTCTTCTTGACGCGAGTACCAATATAAGCGAACACCAACACGGTAGGAATGATTGCAATGGTTCGGGTGAGCTTGACCATTGTGGCGAAGTCACCGGCTGCCTCGGAAAAAGCATATCCGGAAGCAACAACACTGGCGGTATCGTTCACAGAAGTTCCTGCCCAGATACCATAGGCAATATCGGACATGCCCAGTGCTTTGCCCATGAGAGGGTACAATGCGATCATTAACATATCAAAAAGGAATGTGGAAGACATAGCAAAAGCAATATCCTTGTCATCGGCATCAATTACCGGTGCAATTGCAGCTACGGCAGAGCCACCACAGATACCGGTTCCAGCAGAGATCAGGTTGCTCAGTTTCCAGTTCAGGCCGAAAAGCTTACGGATAAAGTAACCGCCGCCGAAGCACATAGCAAAGGTGAAGATCATCACAAAGAAAGTCATCTTGCCTACGGACATGATGGTGCTGATTGAAAGTGATGCGCCCAATAGGACGATAGCGGCCTTCAAAATCTTTTTGGATGCAAATTTCAGTGCCGGCTTGATCCATGTCGGGTGGAAAAAGGTATTGATGATCGTACCCATAAACAGGGCAATGATGGATGCCCCAAGCAGCTCTCCGGGGATCAAATGCTCCAGCGAGACAGACAAGCCGGCGACAGCAAAGCATATGGCAACACCCAGCACGAACATGGCGCGGTCTTTCGTTTTCAAATTCATAGTGGTTCTCCTGTGAAGTTTTTCTTTATTTTACCAGCTAAATATGATAAAATGAAGTTATTAAACAGAATTGGTCGATTCTGAAATTTTATCGGGGTGATACATATGGATTCGAAGCTGCATACATTTCTAACGCTCTGTCAAACGATGAATTATCGACTGGCAGCGGAGCGCCTTCATCTTTCGCAGCCGGCTGTTACAAAGCAGATTCAGTCTCTGGAGCAGTCTCTGCAAACAAAGCTGTTCTATTACGATGGGCACACCCTGCATAAAACAGAAAAATGCCTGCTTTTAGAGCGGTATGCGATTTCTCAGCAATATCAATTTGAGGAGCTGCAGCTGGCGATTGCAGATAAGAAGCGCCTAAAGCTACGAATCGGTGCAACGAAAACAATCGGCGATTATGTGCTGATCGACGCAATCAAAGATTATCTTAGGGACCCCAGCCATGAATTATCCCTTGTGGTGGATAACACAAAACATTTGTTGCAGATGCTGGACGAAAATCAACTGGACTTTGCCGTTATTGAAGGCACCTTCAGCAAAACAAAATATGCGTCCTACTTGCTGCGAATGGAGCCATTTGTGGGAATCTGCGCAAAGAACAGTCCTTTGTGCGGAAAACATTTATTGATTGAAGATTTGTTGAGAGAAACGATTGTTGTCCGGGAAGATGGCTCCGGTACCCGCCGCATTTTTGAGGAGCGGCTGATGGCATCCGGCTATGATCTGAGTGATTTTTACAGAGAGATTTCTGTCAGCAGTTTTGTATCTATTAAAGCTTTGGTTGCCAGTGGAATTGGTATCAGTTTTTTGTATCAATCTGTTATCGCCAATGCGGACAACATCGGCACCTTTACAGTGAATGGGGTCACCGAACCTCATCCTTTTCATGTGGTCTATACACGAAACACAAATGCCAAGAACTACGCAGAACAATTTCTCGGTAGCCAAGCAACGTGTTTGCAAGCATATCTTAAACAAGCATAACAGCATATACAGAGTAGAGAACTTTTTTCCTATTCTGTCAGGTATTTATTCCGTTTCCAAAAAGCCGTTTTTTGCTTCTATGTTAATGGCGTAACGCTTGCCGACGGGATATAGGGGGCGGCGGGAGCAAGCCCCCGCCCTACGGGAACCTTATGCCTCTGCTTGTAGGGCGGGGGGTACTGTCGGAAATTGTGCTATAATACCCGCACGAAAGCGAGGGTTTTTTATGACCAAAATTCTCTTTGTTTGCCACGGGAAGATTTAAGCCAGGAACGGCATACCGAGCTATGCAGCACTATACCACGCTTTGCAACGGGTTTAC
>JAZNIG010000087.1:0-37697 GCA_045577355.1 Faecousia sp.
GCTTGGCCTGCGACTTCATTTAACAACATAGCCATAGAATATCCTTAATTGCATAAATATCAATTTGATAATATTATTTGTATCTAATTTCAACTCTATAAAAATAGCAGGCCGCTTGCAGCGTTAGGTGACGAGGCTCGAACTCGCTACCTCCACCTTGGCAAGGTGGCGCTCTACCGGATGAGCTACACCCGCGGAACAAGAGGTATTATAGCATGTTTTTTTAATAAGTCAATACCTATTTCTAAAAAATGCTATAATTTTCTCTTGCACTCAGGCTGCCACTTCCGATTGCAGCTCATATTCTGAATAATCCCAGACATATCCACTCATTTCTTCCACCGTTCTGGCCTGGAAACCATTACCCTGGCTGCAGCGAAGCAAATCTATATGGTAGTATACACCATCTAAGAAAAGAATATTCCAGCACCAAGGCTCTCCTGCTCTGGTGCCGGACACTACCTGACAATCCAGCCCTGATCGTCTGCACATTGCCGCATATACCATAGCAAACGCCTTACTGTCTCCTACACCGTGCCGAAGCAGACTGTAGGACGGGGTAATAGACGTTTCTACAGTATAGTCATAGCGCTCCATCAAAAATGAATACAATTGGGAACACTTCTCCCAATCTGCTGCATCTGCGCTCACATAAAGCCGGGCAGACGCAAATATTTGTTTTACAGTAGTTTGCATACTGCGCAGAGTTTCCCGGCTGGTCTGATATGTAAAGCTAAGTTCCACAACACGTTCCGTGCCAGAATCCGGATAGACCACAGTTGTAATCTGCGGCATTTCCATGCAGACCTGAGGATTTTCATCCACATAATCCTGTATTAACTGGGTGAAATCTACCTTTTCATACTGCTCCACCTTCAGCACCACACCGGCATCACAATCATCTAGCGCAGTCGTAATGAAACGGATAGCTTCATCCATGGTTTGCGCCTGCTTTAAGCGCAGAATCTCAGAGCGACCATGCAGATAGGTGATGGCCACAGCAACAGCCGGCTTTGCACCGCTTGTTCCTACCTCATAGACAATTTCATCCACTGCATAGGCGCCGATGGCGTTATGTCTTATTACATACTCACTGGCCATCTCCATATAATTCTGCAGCAACTGCTGTGAGCCGCTGGATAGATAGATCATACTGCTCTGCCTGCCGCCTTCGACCAATTCAATTAACCGTTGCCGAAGCTCCGTATAAGAACTGACTTCCACTGTCTGATTGCTTTCCCCTGCACTTTCCTCATGGTGGGGTCGCACATTATGATAGCTGCCATCCATCCACAGATCACAGCTGCAAAGCATCACGCACAGGCATACCGCCAAAGCAGTAATCCAGGCTTTTTTCTTCATATAGCCTCCCTCACAAAGAATCCTTACTATAGCGGGAGAAGCCATCTCCCAGCACCTGATGGGCCTCCTGCACAATAATGAACGCATCCGGATCCAATTCCACAACCAGTTGCTTCAACTCCGCCACCTGGCGACGTTTCACTGCTGTAAGCACAACCTTCGTATCCTTGCGGCTGAAGGTGCCCTCACCATGCAGAAAGGTAGCACCCCGGTCCAGCTTTCCGGCAATGGCTTGTGCTACTTCCTCACAGCGCTGGCTGATAATCAGCGCCACTTTGGAATAATCAAAGCGGTAAACTACCGCATCAATTACCTGCCCCACCACAAAGATTGCCACACCGCTGTACAGTGTTCGGCTGATATCTCCAAACGCAACACCGGTCAGTGCCGCTACACAAAGATCGAATATAATATTGATCGTCCCGATAGGTACATTGCGCCATTTTTGCTTCAAAAGCCGCACAATGATGTCTGATCCGCCGGTAGACGCGCCGGTGGAAAAAACCACACCAAGGCCAAAGCCACACAGCACACCGCCATACAACGCACCGATCAGCGGTTCCACCGCAGGCATCGGCAGCGTTGCAAACAGATCAATAAACGAAGCAGACAGGAGCATCCCAAGCAGAGATCCAAGAAAAAACCGCTTGCCGATCCGCAATCCGGCAAATGCAAAGAGTGGTAGGTTAATGATGGTCGTCACCGTACCCACTGTACCTGTTCCCATCAGATGAACAAGTGCCATAGAAAGGCCGGAAATACCGCCTGCATTCAAGCCGTTTGGCAATAAGAACAGATTCAATCCCAGGCTGAACATGGCACAGCCCACAGCGCTTTTACACACATTGCCAATCACCTGATGCAGCTTTTTCATTTCATTTCCCGCCCTATCCCTCAGATATCGAAACCGATCTGCTTTTCAGACGCATCCTCTTCTTTTAAAATTGCGCCGGCTGTGGGCAGTGTTCTGGACCGGTAGCGGCTGGCATTGACAATTCCGCTTTCCTCCAGCCGTACTGCATTGCTCAGCGCCGCTTTCTTTTTCAGGCTCACCACTGATACACCAATGGTATTTCTGGTGCTCTTCGGCAAAAGCTGCGCTGTGGAGATGACTGCAGCCCGACCGTCCGTGGTATACAACGCCATCTGGCAGTCTGCCTCCAGCGCCACAGCGGTCTTCAGCGGACTTTTATCCGAAAATGCACCGGTAAGCCTGCGCCGGTTCGTTTTTGTCTCATAAGCAGACATCGGAACCTTAGCGGCCTTGCCGTTTTCAAAGAAGAACAGGATAAAGCCCTTGTAATCACCGGGCAATACTACCTGCAGTACATTTTCCCCCGGGTCCATACCCAGCTTCTGTGGCAAGTAGTCGCCAAGCTGAGAGGCTTTTCCATCTTCAAAATCCGACAGCCTGGATTTGTAACACTGGAACTGGTCCGTGAACACCAAAATCTCCGCCCGGTTGTTAGTTTCCCTTGAAAATGCCAAACTATCCCCTTCCTTGAATTTTTGTTCACCGGACATCCGAAGACTCTGCTGCGTAATCTTCTTCAAATATCCTCCCTTGGAGACAAACAGCGTTACAGAATAATCAGGGATCTCCTCTTCTTCCTTCTCCGGTTCTGCCTGCTGCGCCTCATAGATGATCTCCGTCTTTCGGGGCTGGCCATACTTTTCTGCAACAGCCTTCAATTCAGATATGATTAGATTTTTCAGCCTTCTGCCGCTGTTCAGGGTATCCCGCAGGTCGGCAATCTCTTTTTCCAAATCCTCAATATTCCTGGTCTGCTTCAGAATGTATTCCTTATTAATATTGCGCAGCTTAATCTCTGCCACAAAATTTGCCTGGATCTCATCAATACCGAAGCCGATCATCAGGTTAGGAACGACTTCACTTTCCAGTTCTGTTTCCCGGATGATGGCAATGGCCTTGTCAATATCCAGCAAAATCCGCTCCAAGCCTTTCAGCAGGTGCAGCCGATCCTCCTTCTTCTGGATCTGGAAGAACAGACGTCTCTTTACACAGTCCGTTCTCCATGCAGTCCACTCTTCCAGAATCTCGCCAACGCCCATTACTCTAGGCATACCGGCGATCAGGATATTAAAATTACAGGAAAAACTGTCCAGCAGCGGTGTCAGGCGAAACAGCTTCTGCATTAGCTTTTCCGGCTCCACACCGCGCTTCACATCAATAGCCAGCTTCAAACCGTTCAGGTCTGTCTCATCACGCATATCGTTGATCTCTTTGATCTTACCAGCCTTGATAAGCTCTGCAACCTTGTCCATGATGGCTTCACTGGTTGTAGAATAAGGAATTTCGTAGATCTCAATCACATTTTCCTTTTTCTCATACCGCCACTTGGCACGGAGTTTAAAGCTGCCCCGCCCCGTAGAATAGATCTCTCGTGTTGCTGTCTGATCAAACAGCAATTCCGCTCCCGTGGAAAAATCCGGACCTGGCAGCGTTTCCAAAATATCATGGTCAGGATTGTTGATCAGCGCAACAGCGGTGTCACATACCTCCTTAAGATTAAAGGAGCAAATATTACTTGCCATTCCAACCGCGATGCCCTGATTGGCAGTCACCAGTACATTGGGAAATGTAGTAGGCAGCAGACTTGGTTCCTTCATAGACCCATCGTAGTTGTCCACCATATCCACAGTATCGGAATCGATATCCCGAAAAAGTTCCCCGCTAATGGCATCCAGCTTCGCCTCTGTATAACGGGAAGCCGCATAGGCCATATCCCGGGAGTAGACCTTACCAAAGTTACCTTTGGAATCCACAAAAGGATGTAGCAATGTTTCATTGCCCTTTGCCAGACGTACCATAGTCTCATAAATGGCCGCATCACCGTGGGGGTTAAGCTTCATTGTCTGGCCCACAATATTGGCAGATTTCTGCCTTCCGCCGTTCAGTAGACCCATTTTATACATGGTGTACAGCAGCTTTCGATGGGAGGGTTTAAAACCGTCGATTTCCGGAATGGCCCGGGATACAATAACAGACATGGCATAGGGCATGTAGTTAAGCTCGAGTGTTTCAGAAATCGCCTGCTCGGTGGTAGAACCCACCAAACCGATCACACCGCTGGTATCTACCTTCTTTTTTGTCTGTTCGGCTTCTTTCTTTTTTCGTGCCATAATTGGCTCCTTTACAAGAAAAATCTGTTGTAGTGCGGATCTTGCATTACACTAATAGAATTACGAAATATCCGCCAGTTCTAAATATCTGGCACCGTTTTCCGCAATAAAATTCTTACGCTCATTCAGCGCATCGCCCAACAAAACATCAAAATAATGGGCTGTCCGTTCCGCATCCTCCGGCATGACCTTGATCAACCGACGGGTTTCCGGATTCATGGTGGTCATAGACATCATTTCAGGATCGTTCTCTCCAAGTCCCTTGGAGCGCTGAATCGTGTACTTCTTCCCCTCCAATTCCCGGAGGATCCGTGTTTTCTCCAATTCGTTATAGGCAAACTGGGTCAGCTCCTTGCCCCCATCCTTATAGTTAATCTCAAACAGGGGTGATTCGGCAATATAGACATATCCATCCCGGATCAGAGTGGGACACAGTCGGTACAGCATAGTCAGAATGAGGGTTCGGATCTGGAAGCCGTCCACATCCGCATCTGTACAAATAACAACCTTATTCCAACGCAGATTATCAATATCAAAACTGGATAGCTCTTTCGCCTTTTTTCCCTGAATCTCCACGCCACAGCCCAGAACTTTCATCAGGTCCGTGATGATCGGAGATGCAAATATTTTGTTGTAGTCCGCTTTCAGACAGTTCAGGATCTTACCGCGAACCGGCATAATGCCCTGAAATTCCGCATCACGGCTCAGCTTGACACTGCCTAGCGCAGAATCACCCTCCACAATATACAACTCCCGGATACTGGTATCCTTGCTGCGGCAGTCCACAAACTTCTGTACCCGGTTAGCAATATCCACCTTGGCGCTCAGGTTTTTCTTTACATTGCTGCGCGTCTTTTCAGCAGACTCTCTGGCCCGCTTGTTAATTAGAATCTGTTCCGCAGCTTTATCGGCTTCCTGCTTGTTTTCCAGGAACCAAACCTGCAGTTTTTCTTTAAAGAAAGCGGTCATAGCCTCCTGTGTAAACTTGGAGTTGACGGATTTCTTGGTCTGATTCTCAAAACACCCAATAGTAGAGAAACAGTTGGTCACAAGCACCAAGCTATCCTGCAGATCCTGGAAAATGATCTTATTCTCATTCTTGGTATACTTGTTATTCTCCCGCAAAAATTTATCAAAGGCCGCCGTAAAACCCAACCGAACAGCTCGATCCGGACTGCCGCCATACTCCAGCCAAGAGGAATTGTGGTAGTATTCAATATGGCTGACTTGCTTACTGAAACAGAAGGACGCAGTAATCTTCAGCTTCATTTCAGGCCGATTCTCTGCGTCCCGCCCCCTACGTTCAGCCTCCCAAAACACTGGCATAGTAAAGGCGTTGTCACCAACCATCTCTTCAATATACTGCTGGATGCCGTTTTCATAGCAAAACTCTTCCGTCTCAAACTTGCCGCCCACTTGGTTACGGAAACGGAAAGTAATGCCCTTATTAACCACCGCCTGCCGCCGCAGAACATCCCGATAATATTCCGCAGGAATATTGATATCTGTAAACACCTGCTTGTCCGGACGCCAGTGGAACAAGGAACCTGTCTTTTTCCGGTCCGCAGGCTCTTTTTTCAGACCTCCTTTATTCCTGCCTTTTTCAAAATGCAGATCATAACGGAAGCCGTCACGACGGATTGTGGCATCAAAAAACTCAGATGCATATTGGGTAGCGCAGGAGCCCAGGCCGTTTAATCCCAGAGAGTACTCATAGTTTTCCCCGTTCTCTCCATATTTGCCGCCGGCATACATCTCACAGAACACCAGTTCCCAATTAAAACGCTTTTCCTTTTCATTATAATCCACCGGACAGCCACGACCAAAATCCTCTACTTCCACAGAAAGATCCTCATAACGGGTGACGATGATCGTATCGCCATGCCCCTCCCTCGCCTCGTCAATGGCATTGGAAAGGATCTCAAACACCGCGTGCTTGCAGCCCTCCAGATCATCCGAGCCGAAAATGACAGCTGGGCGCTTGCGCACCCGCTCTTCTCCCTTGAGCATGGAAATACTGGAATTACCGTATTGTTCCTGTACTTTTTTTGCCATATTTACATACCTGCCGAACTCCATAATTTAACAAGCATAGTATACGCATTTTGTGGCGTAAAGTCAACAAAAACCACAATATATGGTGAAAATCGTTTATCTGCAAATATAGCTGTCGTTTCCGCAGCATACCATCATTCTGCGCCAAAAAGCATTTATTTTAAAAAACAGTCAAATTTGCATTGCTCATGCCACATATATTTCCAGTGCAGTACCCTTGTAATAATAGGCCAGAATTTGTTCATAAGTGTTGCCGCTTACTGCCATGGCTTCCGCGCCATATTGACTCATCCCCACCCTATGTCCAAACCCCTTCGTGGTGATTGTAACGGTATTTCCTACCGCGGTCATAACAAACGCTGTAGACCGCAAGCCCAGTTTTTGACGAACCGTAGTGCCATTATAGGTTTCCCCGCCGATTTGGATGGTGTTCACTCCCCCGCCGTCTGTGTAAGTAACAGCGCCCACCCAATTACCTGTCAGGCTGTTGGGAGCAATTTCCATACACTGCGCAAATTCTGTCAGGCTGAAGGAAACCGTGTCCATATAATGGGATGCTTGTTCTTCGCCTGGACTGTCCACTGCCTGCAGATACGGAATTTCTGCACCCCAGACCGCCAGTGCATCTTCCGTTCGCCCCCCAGAACAGGAAAAGTACGTAGCTTCAATCAACGTGCCATTATAGGTAAGAACCTGATTCTTAGTCTGTTCTACCGCTGATATTACCTTTTGAAGATTGGTATTGCTTTCCCCGCGGGCTAGAAATTCCGCTTGCGTACAATAAGCCTGACAACAGGCAGGATCAGTACAAACCGCTCTCTGCCCGTGCTTTTCCCCTAAACTGTAACGTTTCAGTGCATAAGTTCTTGCCACTACTGACTGGGCCTTCAGTGCTTCGGCATCAAATTCCGAGGGCATCTCCGCCAGCACTACGCAGATCACATATGCATCCAGATCCATCTGTTCTACTGAACCGTCCTCCATCATCACAGGTAGCGTAAACACTTCCGGAGACTGTATCTGCTGCCGCGTCTGCTCCGTATTGTCCGTCTGTTCCGGGTTTTGATGCGGTGCGTTCTGGACAAGTCTAAATAGAATCCCAGGAATGACCGCACCCAAAATCAACGCAAACAAGATCTCTTTTGATTTTTGTTTCATATTTAATCACCCTATATCATTTTATCAACCCGATTACAAAGATACTAGCGAATACAGCTGGTAATTCTTTAATGTTTTATGTCAACACTTGACATCGTTCCACCCGACAAGTATAATTTATTAAGAATATTGACTCGAAATGGAGCGAAAAATGAAAAAAGCGATTCGCATTGTGATACCGATTTTTCTGACTTTGGCAATCATTTTTTGCCTTGCCTGGTATCTGATGATTTATGACCAGGAGTTTACACGGGATATGCTTCTCCAGGGCGCTCGTTTATTTGAACGCCAGGGAAACCACGAGACTGCTGCCTGGTTTTATGACCTGGCCTATCGTCAAGCTGATGATAATGATGCGGTAGCCATTGAACTGGCCCAGCAGCATAAGGCCTCCGGCAATTATACCAAAGCCGAATATGTTCTGGGAAGTGCAATTGCCGATGGCGGTGGTGCTGACTTGTATATTGCCCTGTGCCAAACCTATGTAGAGCAGGATAAGCTGTTGGATGCTGTAAAGCTTCTGGATGCAGTCTGCCGGCAAGACAGCGCGGTGAATTCATCCATTAAGGATGTATTACGCACCCTTCGGCCTGCTGCCCCCACATCCAGACCTATCCCCGGCTTTTATAGCCAGTATATTTCCGTCACCCTGAATACTGAAACCGGCACCCTTTATGCTAACACTGGCGGTGACTATCCCTCCGTCCGCACGGATTCCTATACCAAGCCGATCACACTAGCCGCTGGCGAGAACTGCATCTACGCTGTGGTTGTAGCTGATAACGGGCTTGTTAGTCCACTGTCCATCTTCGGTTATACTGTTGGCAGTGTGATCGAAGAGGTCCGCTTTGCAGACCCAGCTATCGAGGCAGAAGTCCGCAATATCTTAAAGGTTTCTGCAGATGCGATTGTTTTGACCAACGACCTGTGGAACATTACAGAATTTACTGTTCCGTCTGAAGCAACCGATTATTCCGATTTGAAATACTTCACCTATCTGCAAAGCCTGACTATCTCTACTGGCGTACCCGGCCAGCTTCATAACCTATCATCCGCTTCCAATCTTTCAAAACTGACTGTAACAGATACGCCCGTTACAACAGAGGAGCTTAAGCTGATTAGCGCCTTACCCAGCTTACAAAACCTGACACTAAGCGGGTGCGGTCTTTCCACAACCGCAGGGCTGGAGAACGCCACTGGCCTGACTTATTTGGATCTGAGCAAAAATACCATTCGGAATATAGACGGGCTGGTATTATTGAAGGGACTGCAAGAACTACATTTGCAGCAAAACGCACTGACTGATCTAAATGCTCTGTCTACACTCTCTTCTCTGACTGTTCTGGACGTATCTTATAACGCGCTTACGTCCATCTCTCCCATTTGTTCCATCAACACGCTGACCAAGCTGTGCGCTGATAGTAACAGTCTGACCCAGCTTAGCAATATAGATTCGCTCATCTCCCTGTCAGAGCTATCTATAGCCTACAATCAGCTAACAGATCTTTCACCGCTGAGCAACTGCACAGCATTGAAGTCGCTGAATATTTCCAACAATGCCTTGACCGACATTTCTGCCTTGAAACCTCTTTCAGGCCTAACCCATTTGGATTTTTCCTATAACCAGGTAACAACGCTGCCCAAGTGGGATACCAGTTCCTCTCTGATCCGTATTGATGGCTCCCACAATTCTATAACCAACCTGGATACCTTAGGTGGTATGCAGCAACTCAATGCGATCTACATGGACTACAACAAAGGGATTACTTCCGTCAGCGCCCTTGCGAATTGTCCCGTCTTAATTTTGGTCTCCGTTTATGGAACCAAGGTAACTGAGGTTAACTCCCTGACTGTCCAAAGTATTATTGTCCATTACAATCCTACCCAATCATAAAGATCACCCTGCAAGCTGCGCTTGCAGGGTGATCTTTGTCATGACATATGTGAGGTTCAATATAGGCTTCAACGTCAAGGGGCAGCATCATCCCCCGGAACTGCTGTTTCAGAGACTCCACGGCACGCGCGGTCTTCCTCCTCCATTTCCCGCAGGAGTCTTTTGTCCTGCTTGCTGGACAGATCCAGCTTTTCATACATATCCGGCCGTCTCTGGCGGGTGCGTTGCAAGGACTGCTTACGCCGCCACTGGCGGACCTTTTCATGGTTGCCAGACAACAGGATCTGGGGTACTTCCCTGCTGTGCCACACAGCCGGACGGCTGTATTGGGGATATTCCAGCAAGCCGTTAAAATGGCTCTCATCTTCGAAGCACTCCGGATCAGCCAGTACACCGGGAACCATACGGCATACCGCATCCGTCACTGCCATGGCCGCAATCTCCCCGCCGGTTAACACAAAATCGCCCAAGGATAGTTCCTCATCCACGCACTCATCAATAAAGCGCTGGTCAATCCCCTCGTAGTGGCCACACACCAGGATCAGATTGTCTATCTTGCTCAGTCGGATAGCATCTGCCTGACGGAATGTCTTACCGCAAGGTGACATGTAGACGGTATGAACCGGACCACCGGCCTTGTCACAGACAGCTTCCCAGCAACGGTACAGCGGATCTGCTGTCATAACCGCCCCCCGTCCGCCCCCATAGGGATAGTCATCTACTTGATTCTGCTTATTGGCTGTATAATCCCGGATCTGATGGGTTTCAATACAAATAAAACCACGTTCTTGGGCACGCCCTAAGATACTCTCCGACAACACATCTCCTACCGTATCAGGGAACAACGTTAATATATCAATTCTCATCGGTACGCATCCCTTCGATCAACTTGACCTGCATCACACCGGTATCTATATCGATTGCAAGTACAAACTGTTTGACTGCTGGGATCATATATTCATGCTCACCTCGAACCACGTAGACCTTATTGCCGGGATAGTGCAATATATCCGCAATCTGTCCAATTTGTACCCCATCCGCCATAACCGCAACGCCAATCAGTTCGTCAACAAAAATGGCATCCGGATCCGCATCCTCCCGATAAACCTCCACTGTCTTACCCCGCAAGGCCAGCGCATCCTCCATAGTATCCACACCCTGTAATTTGAGTAAATTGCAAGTCTTTTGAACACGACAGGTTTGCACTTTATATGCCGTACCGTCAATGCGTACTCGGTTAAAATCCGTCAAAAATTCCGGGCCATCTGACCACGGAAGGACCTTCACTTCCCCCCGGACACCGTGGGTGTTTACTATTTCACCTGCTTGTAAAAACTGTAGTTTCATAATATTCCCTCACAAAAGGGGAAAATGCGTGACGATACCGTCACGCATAACCCGTTAATCCACGATTTCGACCGTGATTTTTTCGCCGGTGCGCTGGGCAACGGTTTTCACGATAGTCCGAATCTCCTTGGCGATTCGTCCCTGGCGACCGATAACTTTGCCCATGTCACTGGGTGCAACATGAAGCTCCAGTACCTTGCCGTCCTCTTCAGACACTTCAGTAACAGTAACTGCTTCAGGATCGTCCACCAGATTTTTTGCCATATACAGCAAAAGTTCTTTCATTAGTGCAGCTCCTTTGCGCAATTACAGCACGCCAGCGTTCTTCAGCAGGCCGCGAACGGTGTCAGTGGGCTGTGCACCGTTCTTGATCCAAGCGTGTGCCTTCTCGGCATCAACTGTGATAGTAGCGGGCTCAGTCAGGGGATTGTAGGTGCCGATCTCCTCGATGCAGCGGCCATCACGGGGGCTGCGGGAATCAGCAACAACAATACGGTAATAAGGAGCCTTCTTTGCACCCATTCTTCTCAGTCTGATCTTAACCATGAGTTTCACCTCCAAGTAAATTTCATATTTCTATATCGCAAAGCAATTTGCTTTCCGCGAACAAATTTTGCGGGATATTAAAATCCCGGGAAGCCGCCAAAGCCCCGCATCCGCTTCATTTTTCTACCTGCACCGGGCCCGGAAAACTGTTTGATCATAGCCTTCATCTGATCAAAGGACTTCAGCAGACGGTTCACATCTTCTACCTTAACACCCGCACCGGCAGCGATCCGCTTCTTACGGCTGGCACCGATAATGTTGGGATTTTCCCTTTCTTTAGGAGTCATAGACAAGATGATCGCCTCTGTACGACCCATCGCCTTTTCATCCAACTGGATATTTTTCATGCCAGCGCCGCCAGGCATCTGTGCCAGAATGTCCTGCATAGACCCCATGGATTTCAGTTGCATAAGCTGATCGTAAAAATCCTGCAGAGTAAATTTATTGGACTTGAGCCGCTCTTCCATTTCGGCGGCCTTCTTGGCATCATATGCTTTTTCGGCTTTTTCAATCAGACTCAGCACATCGCCCATACCCAAGATACGGGAAGCCATCCGGTCGGGATGAAAAGCCTCAATATCCTCCAGCTTTTCACCAATGCCGGAAAACTTGATCGGCTTGCCGGTGATCGCCCGGACAGACAGCGCCGCACCGCCTCTGGCATCGCCATCCAATTTGCTGAGCATCACTGAATCAATATCCAGCCATTCGTTAAAACTCTGGGCCGCATTTACAGCGTCCTGGCCCGTCATGGCATCCACCACCAGCATGATTTCATCCGGTTTTACAGTAGCCTTAATGTTTTTAAGTTCTTCCATCAGTGTTTCATCCACATGCAGGCGGCCTGCTGTATCCAAAAACACCATATCATGGCCATGCTGCCGGGCATATAAAACCGCTTCCTTTGCGATCAGCACCGGATCAGTCTGTCCTTTTTCAAAAACCGGGATGCCCAGCCTCTCGCCACAAACCTTTAACTGGTTGATAGCTGCAGGACGGTAAATATCGCAAGCAACTAACAGCGGATTCTTGCCTTGACGCTTCATCATACCAGCCAGTTTGCTGCCGTTGGTCGTCTTACCCGCACCCTGCAGGCCTACTAACATTACAACAGTAGGCCCATTGGGATTTGTGGAAATGTGTCTTGCTTCACTGCCCATGAGCGCGGTCAACTCTTCGTTGACGATCTTGACAATCATCTGAGCAGGACTCAGCGCTTCCAATACATCTGCGCCCACACAGCGCTCAGTCACGGACTTGATAAAATCCTTAACAACTTTATAGCTTACATCCGCTTCCAGCAGTGCCATGCGGATTTCACGCATGGCCTCCTTTACATCGGACTCCTTCAGACGGCCCTTGCCCCTAAGCTTTTTGAAGGTCGCGGAAATTTTCTCGGTCAATCCTTCAAATGCCATAAATTATTCTCCTAATCCCTGTGCCGCGGATATGATTTGCCGGGCCAGATCGGAAATATGCGAATCCTCATGCTGCACAAGTGTTTGTGCTGCTGTCACGATTACATGCGCAGCCTTACGGCAGTCACGGTCCCTCCGCACACAGCCCGTTTTCTCTTCCATATTGCGCAGCATAGCTTCCGTACGGGTCAAATTATCGTGAACACCCTGACGGCTAATGCCCAGTTCATCACCGATCTCACCCAGAGAAAGGTCCTGATGATAGCGCATTTCAAAGCAAACTTTCTGCCGTTCGGTGAGCAAAGCACCATAATAATCATACAGCAGGATCAGTTCTGTTGCTTCCATTTACGCCTCCTGTCAAGGTTCCTTACTTGATGCCTGCGGTATTATAGCACAGCAACCTGAGGTTGTCAAGTATTTTTGCATTACAGTTTAAATTGAAATCCTCAGCACAAATTTTACATATGTTTTAACCGCCCAAAAGGGCGCGTAACACCCCTATTTACATATCTGCAGAAAAAACACGATACCAAATTGACTTTTCTGCTGTTTTTAAAAAACCTAGCCGCTGATACAGCCGCACCGCTTTTTCATTTGTGGATGCAACTTCCAATAATATCTGTTCCCCACTAAGAGCATGATTCAAAGTCAAAACCACTTCCTGTCCTGCGCCAGGTTGCACAGATACCACTGCGTTGATGCACGCGCCGGATGCCATGCCGATTCCAAGAAGGACTTCCCCCCGATGCACAAAATAACCGTCACCCCTTTGCAACATCTGCCCCGCATCTGCAGCAGCCATATAAGAGAAATTGGGCACTTTGGCCATTCGCTGGTTATACACCCCCCGCCAGATTTCCAGTGTTTTCTCAGTAACCGGAAACAATGCGGCATCTGTCTCCGCCAGTCCTTGCCGGGATCTGACCATTTGCCAGATAGCTGTATGAAAAGGATATCGCGCCAAATACGGATGGTTCGCGGCAAAAATCTGTTCTGCCCCCACTGCCCTGCAAAAATCCACACATTCTGCCAACAGCTTCTCCGGCTCTAAGGTATCCTGAATTTGGATGTATGCTGTCTTAGAATAGGGAATTTCTTTAACAATCAGACTTGCCGCTCCATTTTCTGTAGTAAATACCGGAATATTTTTCATAATATCTCCCCTTTTCCCTATCATAACATACCACAACACTGCCGTCCATAGAAAAAAGCGTTGTATATTTTGTACAGCCTTTGCTATTGGTTTTATTAGATTCTTCACCCAATCACCAAAAATGCCCCAATAGTTTTAAATTAATCAAATTTCACTTGATTTTGCTAAAAAAGAATGTATAATTATTGAGAATTCAAGAACCGAAAGGGGGTTCATTCCGTGAAAAAGATCATCTGCAAAAAGGAGTATGACACCGAAACCGCAACTTTGGTCAAAAAGTATACATACAGCTATTTCGGCGATCCTGCCGGTTACGAAGAAGCACTGTTCCAAACTCCCGGCGGTCTGTATTTCCTGTATGTTTGTGGCGGTGAGGCTTCTCCTTATCCTACCGAGGACATTCTTCGTCTAGCTAAGACAAAGGTCAACGACTGGATGGAGAACCACTAATACTTCCAACAGAATTCGGAGACTGCTTGTCAGTCTCCTTTTTTCTTGACAGATGTGGTATTCTAATTATAAGAAGAATTTTATTGATATACGGATGATGCTTATGAAAAGACTGACCTTTTTTGTGCTTTTAGCCCTTCTTTTAGGCCTTGTGACCGGATGCGGAACGGATTCTTCCGGCTGTCAGGTAGCCGCTACCACGCTGCCGGTCTATGAATTTACTATGCTGCTTTGCGAAGGCACCAATATTAGCGTTGGCCGCCTGGTCACGGAAAGCGTATCCTGTTTGCACGACTATACCCTTCAGGTATCCCAAATGCGCATGATCGAATCAGCAGAGATTGTTGTCATCTCCGGAGCAGGGCTTGAGGAATTTCTGGAGGACGCACTGGATGCCGCTCACTTTCTGATTGACGCTTCCGAAAACACCCATATACACACTTCAGCGCACAACCATGATCACAGTGATCACGGCCACAATCACAACAATGATCCTCACATTTGGCTCTCTCCGGAAAACGCCAAGGTGATGGCACAGAACATCTGCGCCGGTCTGTCCAAACACTACCCGGAACACGCGTCCACATTTGCTGCAAATCTAAAAAAGCTTATTACCAGGCTGGATGCGCTGCATACCTATGGTACGGAAACCCTCTCCCAGCTTTCCTGCCGGGAAATGATTACCTTCCACGACGGCTTTGCCTATTTTTCGGAAAGCTTTCATCTGACGATACTGGAAGCTGTGGAAGAAGAGTCGGGCAGTGAAGCCTCTGCTGCGGATCTAAAAATGCTGATTGGACAGTTGAAAGCACATGTCCTTCCTGCGATTTTTACAGAAGTAAATGGCAGTGTCAGTGCAGCAGATGTTATTAGCGCGGAAACCGGTGTCTCTGTCTACTCGCTGGACATGGCCATATCCGGTGAAAGTTATTTTGATGCCATGTATTACAATATTAACACTATCAAGGAGGCATTGGGATGAATATCGGTTTTCACGGCGGCAGCTGCAGTCATTCCTGCTGCCTGCGCGTTCAAGATCTATCTGTCAAAATCGGCAATAACGCGATTTTAAAAGATATCAATCTGCATGTCCACTGCGGCGAATTGGCAGCCCTTATAGGCCCAAACGGCGCGGGTAAGAGCACCCTTTTGAAGGCCATTCTCGGCCAGCGGGATTACGAGGGTGTGATATCCTTTTCCGTCCCCGGGCAACGAACCCGCAAGGCAAAGATCGGCTATGTACCTCAGAGTCCTGCCTTTGACCCCGGCGATCCTGTGACAGTTGCAGACCTGTTTGCCTGCTGCATGAGCAAGCGACCTTCATTCCTTGGTGTATCCAAGTCTATGCAGGAAAAGGTTTTGGGCTGTTTAGCAAGAGTCCATGGCGAGGACTTGATCCACAAACGGGTAGGTGCCCTCTCCGGCGGCGAATTGCAGCGGGTGCTGCTGGCTCTGGCTCTGGAACCGATTCCCAATATTCTAATTTTGGATGAACCCTTATCCGGTGTGGATGTGGAGGGTATGGAAACGCTTATGGATATGTTGGACGAGATTCGCAGAAATTATGACCTTTCCATTCTGATGACCACCCATGACTTTGCCATGCTGCCCCGGTATGCCGATCAGGTTATTCTGATTAATCAGGGGATCGTTTGTCAAGGCACCCCTGTGGAGGTCCTGGGTTCAGAAGCCTTCCGCAGTGTATTCAATCGGAAAGGAGGCATTTTGTAATGGACCTCTGGTACGCCATTTGCAATACCCTCCCACTGGAGATGCTTCACTGGGACTTTATGAAGAACGCGCTGTTGGCTGTGCTTCTGATGGCACCCCTGTTTGGTCTGACCTCTACGATGATTGTCACCGGACGGATGAGCTTCTTCTCGGATGCGCTGGGCCACTCTGCTTTTACCGGTATTGCCATCGGCTGCATCTGCGGTGTTGCCGCACCCACTTGGGCTGCAGTGGCCTTTTCTGTACTGTTTGCCCTGCTGTTTTCCTATGTACGCAGCCGCAGCAATCAAGCCGCGGACACACTGATCGGCGTATTTTCCAGCACTGCCGTTGCTCTGGGGATTTTTATCGCCACGCTGGGCGGCAGCAGCTTTACCAAGTACAATAAGTATCTGATCGGTGATATCCTGTCGGTTACTCCGGCTGAGATTGGTATGCTTTTTCTGGTGTTGGTAGGTATTGTCATTTTCTGGTTCGTTTGTTTTAACCGCCTGACACTAACTGCTATCCATCCCCAGCTGGCTTCCTCCCGTGGCATCGCCACCGGCCTGACGCAGACTATTTTCACTGTAACCATTGCCTTGGTAGTGACCATGGCCATCTCCTGGGTGGGTCTGCTGATCCTCAATTCCCTACTGGTCCTGCCCGGTGCTTCTGCCCGAAACGTGTCGAAAAATCTGCGGCAGTACAGCATGTTCTCCGTAGTGTTTGCTCTGATTGCGGGGGTGACCGGCCTTTGTGTTTCCTACTATTTAGGCTCTTCGTCCGGCGCTGCTATCTCCTTGGTGCTGGCTCTGATCTTCGCTGTGTCCTTCTGCCTGAGAAAGGTCCGGTCCTGATATGGAGAATGTGAATATTCAGGTTATCGCCCGGATGAAAAGTGATTTTCCCACCAAGTTCGGGATTCCCCGGCAAAGTGGATTGGTAGAGGACCTGCAATCCATCATCGTATTTGAGCCGGAATACCGGAATTCAGATGCTCTGCGGGGTATTGAAGGCTATTCCCATCTATGGATTGTCTGGCAGTTTTCCGAAACAGTCCGGCAAAGATGGTCCCCTACGGTACGTCCGCCACGGCTGGGGGGCAATACCCGTATGGGAGTCTTCGCTACCCGTTCCCCCTTCCGTCCAAATTCTCTGGGACTATCCTGTGTGAAACTGGTCAGTGTAGAGCAAACCGCCCACGCGGGAACCGTGATCCATGTGGCCGGTGCAGACATGATGGACGGCACACCCATTTTTGATATTAAGCCATACATCCCCTACAGTGACTGTCACCCGGATGCATTAGGAGGTTTTACTGATACCGCCAGCGACTTTTTGCTGGAAGTAGACTTCCCTGCTCATCTGTTGGAAAAGTTGCCGAAAACCAAACAGCAGGCCGCTGTCGGTGTTCTGTCCCATGATCCTCGCCCCTCCTACCAGCGTAAACCGGAGCGGGTCTACGGCTTGGCCTTCGCCGGATACGATATTCGGTTTACTGTAGAAGAAAATACCCTGCATGTAAAGGCAGTCACCCAAGAACCAATTACAAGGAGCAATCTTTATGAATATTCTGATCTGTAATGTTGGAAGCACATCTCTGAAGTACCAACTATTTGATATGGATGCGGGGGAAAAAGTTTTGGCGTCAGGAGGCGCCGAGCGTGTGGGCGCAGCCAAAAGTCATTATTATCATAAGAACAATCTGAGCGGTGAGAGTATCCAGGAGGATGCCGTCTTTCCTACCCATAGTGAAGCAATCAGTGCCATGCTGGCTCATCTGATGAACGGCTGTATTTCCTCCATGGACGAGATCTCCTGTGTTGGCTTTAAGGTTGTCCACGCCAAGGGTGTTACTGGCGTCCAGTACCTGACAGAGGATGTATTACAGGCAATGGCAGATTTTAACTCTGTTGCACCTGCACATAACCCACCCTATATTGCTGCCATCCGACAGTTTGCGGCACTTATGCCACACATCCCTCTGATTGGTTCTTTTGAGACTGCCTTTCACGCCCAGATACCACCGGAGGCATATCTGTACCCCATTCCCCTGGAACTGAGTAAACAACACGCAATCCGCCGCTATGGCTTCCATGGCGCATCCCTGGAATACTTGTCCACCTGGACAGCCGAAGCCATGGGCCGTCAGGATCTGAAGCTGGTCTGCTGCCACCTAGGCGGCAGCGGCAGCCTGTGTGCAGTCAAAAACGGCGTAAGTATTGATACAACCATGGGCATGGGCCTGCAGTGCGGCGTTTTGCAAAACAACCGTATTGGCGATATGGACCCCTATATCATTTTCCATCTAGTGGAAGAATGTGGCATGAAACTGGACGAAGTGAAGGCAATGCTGCAGACCAAGAGCGGCCTGTACGGCATGTCCGGTGGCGTATCTAACGACCTGCGGGATATTCAGGAAGCAGCAGACGAAGGCAATGTAGATTGCCAAAACGCTGTAAAGGCCTATTCCTACGGCATCAAGAAATATATCGGCGCATATACAGCCGCTATGGGCGGTGTGGATGCGATCGTCTTCGGCGGCGGAATTGGCCGTAACAGCGCCTCTGTCCGGGCGCAGGCCTTGGATGGTCTGGAATGTCTGGACGTAAAGCTGGATCCTGAAAAGAATCGGATTGCAACCGGCGGTGACGACATCTCTGCCACTGGCAGTTCTGTGCGGATCTTCGTAGTAGATACTAACGAGGAGATTATTGTGGCCCGGAAAGCCAAAGCACTCCTGGAAACAACATGATCCTCTCTAAAAATACCCGGCTTAGGCGTAGTGTCCTTAAGGACACTACGCCAGTTTTCTTTATACAAAAAGTGATATGCTACCCCTATAGAGAGTAGCATATCAAAAGCAACACCACATTATGATATTTAAGAATCTGTAAGATGCGGATGCAGTGCCAGCCCTTCACCGACTGTAATCGACTGCAATTCGCACATGTCAAGGAGTTGTTTAAATTCTATGTTATAACATTTCAAACATCCAATACGTACGCCAGCAGAAGCTTAACGGTATTCTCCATGCCGTCAATATGCGTCCGCTCCATGCCATGTGTACAGTAGGTGCCCATACCCAGAACTGCAGCGCATATATCATTGCCGCCGCGAACTGCTGCCTGGCCATCGGAGCCGTAAACCGTAAATAGATCCACGGCATAATTACATTCTGCCTTTTCTGCATACCCCATTAAACGCTTACGCAGAGCATAATCATACGGAGAACTGGCATCTTTGGCGCAGATAGAAACAGAATGTTCATTGCCGTCAAGTTCAGGTCCTACTAAAGCAATATCCACAGCAATGTATTCGGAAACACCCTCCGGAATATAGCATCCGCCAAGACCTACTTCCTCATAGTGGGGAAAAGCAAGAACCGTCTTATATTTAGGCTTCAAACCGTGTTCAACCAAATACTTCAGCATTGTCATGGCGCAGGCAATACCGGCTTTATCGTCAATAAAGCGAGACTTAATATAGCCATTTTCCGTCACCTGGCACCGAGGCTCTACAGAAATATAATCACCGTTGCGAATACCAAGTGCGCGCACATCCTCCCGGTTTTTCACATTCTCGTCCAAAATGACCACCATAGTATCTTCCGTACGCTCTACATTAGTAGCACCAGGAAATACATGGGTGGAATGGGCCTGACAGGCCACAAGTCCAGTATACTGCCTGCCATCGCAGGTGTGGATTACTACACTTTCACCCTCCACACTGTGCATATTCATGCCGCCGATTTTACGGAAGCGAAGCATGCCATTGGCATCTACTGAGCGAACCATCATACCCAGAGTATCCGCATGGGCACCAATCATCACCGTCTTGGAATTATCCTGGCCATCCAAGCTAATGTACGCCGTATGTTTGTTGTCATAGGTCATTTCACAACCCAACTGGGCAGCATAGCCTGCCAGCACCGGATTCAGCTCCTCAAAGTAGCCAGTGAGACTAGGCACAGACACTATATCTTTTAAACACCCCACCATAAAGGCAGTATCGACCTAAAAATGCATATATTTCTCCTCCTAAATTTTACGCGGATCAAACAGATTCCGTTTATACTTACTGCAACCAGCTTTAAGGCGATAGCCTCAAATCAGATGCAGTGCACAGGGTTTCTCTGTTAAATGAATACAACCCTTTCCTGCATGATGCACCTATCCGGGCTCACTACAGACTTGACTGCAGATAATTCCGTCAAGCATATTACAACGCAAGGAAATAGGATTATTCATAAAAACAAACTATCCCTTTTAACCATTAAAAATTACCAGCGCCCCAAAGTCAATTGCAATTATCAGCGTTTAATGATTGCAAATATTTGCTCATTCTTCCACCATGTGTTCAGCACGGTAACGTTCAATACTTATAGCTAGCAGGTCCATTGCCCGTTCCAGGTCCTGCTGCTTCAGCACATAGGCAATCCTGACCTCATTTATGCCGCTGCCAGGCGTTTCATAGAAGGGTGCGGCGGGCGCAAACATCACCGTCTCCCCATTATCCTCGAATTCCTCCAAAAGCCAGCGCTGAAAGTTATCTGTATTATCGACCGGAAGACGTGCCATCACATAAAACGCGCCCATAGGCTCTTCTACCAGCACCCCGGGAATCTGCCGCAGGCGGCTGACAACTGTATCCCTGCGACGACGATATTCCTCCTTGCTTCGTTTATAAAAATCCTGACTCACACTGTACAGCGCCGCAGCGCCCAATTGGTCGATAGTCGCCACCGCCAACCGGGATTGGCAAAACTTCAGCAAAGCTTGCTGCAGCTCCTTATTCTTGGTAATAACGCAGCCCACCCGAGCACCGCAGGAGGAAAAACGCTTGGAAACCGAATCAACAATCACAAGATTGTCATCAATATCACGATACCGGCCCATGGTAGGTATACCATAGGCATCATCATAACAAAATTCCCTGTAAACCTCGTCGCAGATCAAGAACAAATCGTTTTCCTTGGCAATGTCGGCAATCATCCGCATTTCGTTTTCACTCAGCACAACGCCGGTAGGATTACCTGGATTCGTGATCATAATAGCACGGGTATTTTTGGTAATCAGCTTTTCTATACGTCTTTTATCGGCGTAATGATATCCCTCCTCCGGACCGGTATGCAGTGCACGAATAACACCGCCTGCCGCATGGACAAAGGTAGTATAGTTGGGATAATAGGGTTCCGGGATGATCACTTCTGTATAAGGATCCAGAATTGACAGGCATGTGATCAGCAACGCCTCGCTGCCACCGGTGGTAATAAAAATATCCTCCGGGTCCAAATCAACGTCCAGATCCTTATAATACTTTCTGATGGCTTCGATCAGCAGCGGCATGCCGGGAGATGCCTCATAGGCAAGCGTAGGACTATCGAAGCTTCGGACAGCTTCATAAAACTCCTCCGGTGTCTGCAGATCCGGCTGTCCGATATTCAGATGATATATCTTGCGCCCTGCTTCCTTCGCTTTCACTGCCAAAGGATGAAACTTACGCATAGGAGAAGGTTCGCAGCGATTTGCGTTAATTGAGATTTTCATATGTACCTCCAATTTAGGCTTTTTAATCAAAATAAAAACCCGCCCCTAACATAGGGGCGAGAACTCTCGCGGTACCACCCTAATTCGTTGGTTTCCCAACATCTTAGCTGCTCAGTAACGGGAGCACCCGTCCCGGTCCACCCGGGCGGCTTGGAAGTGGCTGGAAAACAGCTGCACAAGGGCTCTCACCGGCTCCCTCTCGCTTGGGTGCATCCATATTTTCTTAATTTCCGCATAGCCTTTGCATTTTTTATTATTCTACCATATCTGCACAAAAAGTCAATGTTTTTCTGTACACATTTCATTCTGTCGATAATATTTTGTCAATTTTGCCAATTCCGGACTAAGCCATGCAAGGGCCAGCAGATTTGGGATAGCCATCAAACCGTTGACTGTCTCAGACAGCATCCACACCGTTTCTGTTTTTAATACCGCACCAACAATCACCGTTACTGCCTGAAAAAACACAAACGTCCTCCACACCTTCTCTCCAAACAAATACTGGGCACACCGCGCACCATACAGCCCCCAACCCAACACAGTGGCAACCGCAAAGCAGCACAATGCCAGTGCAATCGGAATACAGATCCATTCCCCATAAACCGCTGAAAAGGCCTGGGCTGTCAGACTGACCCCCGCATCTATCCCATAGGGAATCGTCACACCGCTGCAAAGAACAACTAAAGCCGTCATGGTGCAGATCACAATGGTATCTAAAAAGACCTCCATAATGCCCATCAAGCCCTGTTCAACAGGATGCCGGACCTGAGCAGCAGCATGGGCAATAGCCGCTGTACCCATCCCCGCTTCATTGGTAAACACGCCTCTGGAGGCGCCAATGCGAAGTGCTTGAATAGCTGAGCCTAAAACACCGCCGGTTACCGCCCTTGGAGAAAAAGCTCCGGTAAAAATCGCCGCAAAGGCCCTTGGAATTGCTGTTGCCCGAACGCATAGCACCCCAAACCCAAGCAGTAAATACAGCAAAGAAGCAAAAGGAACCAGGCTTTCCGCAGCTTTGCCAATGCGTTTTGCCCCGCCCAGCAGCAGCACTGTAAGCAATATTGCCAATAAGATTCCCATAACCAGATTGCCCTGTACGGACTCTTGTCCTCCAAACGCGCGCAAAGCACTGTTTACACCGCCGATCACCGCATTGATTTGGGTTGCGTTCCCAACACCAAAGGCAGCCACTACGCCGAAGAAGCAGTATACACCAGCCAGCCAGTGCCATCTCTTTCCCAATCCGTTGCGAATCATGTACATTGGGCCGCCCACGATTTCCCCACTGCTGTTCTGCTCTCTGTAACGTACCGCAAGCGTAGCCTCTGCAAACTTCGTCACCATTCCAAAGAATGCACATACCCACATCCAGAAAATAGCACCCGGCCCGCCAATAGCGATTGCGCCAGCCACACCAGCCAAATTTCCTGTTCCCACTGTGGCTGCCAAGGCAGTACAAAGGGCCTGATAAGGCGATGTACCCTCGCCGGCAATGTTTCTCCCCCGGAAACGGGAAATAAAAGACCGCAGCGCACGGGGGAACAGCATCAGTTGCGCAAAACCTGTCCGGATACTCAGATAAATACCCACACCAAGAATCAGGATCAGCGCAGGAATACCCCACACAAATTGATTAACTGCTTCTAAAATTCTAACCATCACAACCTCCTGATTCCCATGCTGCACCCACAAAAAAAAGCAGTCTCCCTTTCGGGAAACTGCTTCTGTGTTATTCCCATGTGACCCAAATTTCCGGGCAATAGCCAATCGTAACCTGTTTTCCGTTTCGGACAATGGGTGTACGCATCAGCTTGGGCAGTTCAAAGACTTTATCCTCCTTTGCGCGCAAATCGTCCATGTACTTCATCAGTGTCACTTCCGGCGCTTTGGACTCCCAATCGATCAATTGGTCAATTCCCCCGATTCCCCGCAGTACCGCATCAAATTCCTTACCGGATAGGCCGTAACGCAGCAGATCCACAAAATGATAGGAGATTCGCCGTTCTTTAAAATATCGTTCCGCTTTTTTTGTGTCAAAGCATTTGCTCTTCCCAAAGATCTGAATATTCAATAGGTTACCTCCATCAGACACAAGCCGCAGGCAGGCATCAATTCACCGGAATCCGCACGGTGGCCGCCAAACAGGTTTGGTATACTTTCCGCTGTTCGTTCTCCCCTGCCCACCTCCAGCAGCGTACCCACCAGAATCCGTACCATGTGGTGCAGAAATCCGTTGCCAGTCACAGTAAAAATAAGTTCATTGCCTGTCCGCTCCACTTCCAGCCGATGAATATAACGAACTGTAGATTTTTTCATATTCTTATTGGCACAGAATGCGGAAAAATCATGCTCACCTAAAAGCAATACCGCAGCCTTTTGGATCTGTTCCAGATCTACCGCGCGTGTATCTACACAAACGTATTTCCTGTCAAATACACACGGCATTTCACTGTTCCACAGGCGATAGCAATAGGTCTTTGTCTTGGCGTTCAGCCGGGCATGAAACCGCTGGGATACGTTCCTGCAGGAGTATATGCCAATGTCCTCCGGCAGATACCTGCGAAGCTGGGACAAAATTTCCTCACAAGGCATGGTGCTGCTGCAGTGAAAATTCGCCACCTGGCCCATAGCATGTGTGCCTGCGTCCGTCCGGCCGCTACCCGTCACCTCGACGGACTCCCCCAAAATGCGGGACAGCGTGCTTTCCAGCTTTTGCTGAATGGTATTCTCCGCACCCGCCAGCCGCTGCCACCCGCGATAACGAGTGCCATCATAACACAGGTCAAGCCGCACATTCCTCATAATCTGCAAGTTCCTCTCTGGCTTCCCGCTCCGTATCTGCGGAAAACAGGAAGTTCCCTCTGTAATCATACACCTGAACATGTCCTTGAACGTAACGCATCGTATACATTGCCATTACTCCTTTGTGGTTCTGGCAATATTCTAACGCACATAACGTCCAACAAAACGGACTTATTCAACCACTTCATACCCTGCGTCTGTAATGGCCTTTTTCAGCAGTTCAAAAGGCACCTCACCGGTAACTGTCACCTGCTTTGCCTGCAGGTCTACCACCGCATCCACTGTACCTGCCACAGCTTTACAGACACTCTCCACTCTGGCCTTACAATGGGTACACATCATACCGTCAACACGAATCACTGTTTTCATAGGATTATCCTCCTTGATTTTGACTGTTCGGTTCCTCTGCTCAGGCTGGAAAAAGCGCAAACGCAAGGCATTGGTTACCACAAAAACAGAGCTTAGGCTCATGGCTGCGGCCCCCAGCATAGGGCTGAGCTGGATTTCAAAGGCGGGATACAGCACACCGGCAGCGACGGGAATACCCAGACTGTTATAAAAAAACGCCCAAAACAGATTTTGCCGTATATTTCGGATTGTAGCCTTGCTTAATGCAATTGCCTGGGATACACCCTTGAGAGAGCTCTGCATCAGAACCACATCCGCTGATTCAATAGCAATATCCGTACCGGCACCAATCGCCATACCAACATCCGCAGTTACCAGTGCAGGCGCATCATTAATGCCGTCACCGACCATCAGAACCCGTTTGCCCTCCTGCTGCAGCTGCATGATCGCAGCCGCCTTATCACCGGGCAGCACATCAGAGATCACATGGGTAATTCCAGCTTTTGTGCCGATGGCCTTTGCTGTTCTTTCATTGTCGCCGGTGAGCATGACAACATCCAGATGCTGCTTGCCCAAAGCCTTGACTGCCTCCACCGAATCCGCCTTCAGTACATCAGCCGCTGCGATTGCACCCAGATAAGTGCCATCCGCCGATGCAAAATACAGCAGGGTTTTGCCTTGCTGTGCCAGATCCGGATAGTCCGGAACTTGAATACCCAGTTTCTCCATAAGTCTGCGGTTACCGCCATAGTACCGGATACCGTCTATTATAGCAGATATCCCCTGCCCTGGCAAGCTTTCAAAGTCTTCAACTGTCATCGGTGGAGATGCCTCCGCCCTTTCCAGAATTGCCTTAGCAAAAGGATGCTCAGACCGGGCCTCCAAGGACACTGCAACCGTCAGCAGCCGCTCCTGGCTGGCCAAGCCTGGCAGAATATCTGTAACCGCAGGTTTTCCATTTGTCAGCGTACCGGTCTTATCCAGCACCACTGTATCGACTGCGTGCAGATTTTCCAATGCTTCTGCATTTTTGAACAGTACGCCCATGCGGGCGCCTCTGCCCGTACCAACCATGATGGCTACCGGGGTTGCAAGACCCAGTGCGCAGGGACAGGAAATAACCAACACCGCAATTCCGGTAGTTAGAGAGAATTCCAGGCCTTTTCCTGCCAACATCCAAGCCGCAAACGCGATCACCGCAACCGCCATGACCACCGGCACGAATACACCGGCGATCTTGTCCGCCAGCCGGGCAATCGGCGCCTTGGAGCCGCCAGCCTGCTCCACCAGACGGATCACCTGAGATAATGTGGTATCCTGCCCTGTTTTATCCGTGCGGATTTCCAGATAGCCCTCTGCATTGATGGTTCCCGCAGCTACCTGGTCACCCTGACACTTTTCAACCGGAACGCTTTCACCGGTTAACACGCTTTGATCTACTGACGCTCTGCCTGCAAGAACCGTACCGTCTACCGGAATACCGCCGCCAGAGCGCACAATGACCAGGTCGCCCAGCTTTATGTCCTCAACAGAAATCAGGCTTTCCTGTCCGTTCCGTCGCACAGTAGCAGTTTTGGGGCTCAGATCCATAAGCTGCCGGATAGCATCACCTGTCTTACCCTTGGCCTGTGCCTCCAAAAACTTCCCCAATGTGATCAACGTCAGGATCATGGCTGCAGATTCAAAATACAAATTTTTGCTGTAAAGCTGGACCATGTCCCAATCTCCATGGCCCATGGCATAGGCTATGCGAAACAGCGCCGCAACACCATATACCAAAGCCGCGCCGGACCCCACCGCAATCAGAGAATCCATGTTCGGCGCCCTGTGCCACAGAGCCTTTAACCCTCTGCTATAGTACAAACGGTTTATAAATACAACCGGCAGCGTCAAGGCGCACTGCAGCAGTGCCGCAACCATGCCATTTCCCACACCGTGATACCACCGCGGCATTGGCAGGCCTATCATATGTCCCATAGTAAAATACATTAGTACAATCAGGCAGGCAAAAGACACAATGATACGCTTTTTCATTTGTGCCATACCCATATCTATACTTATTTCCTGCCGCGGCTTTTTTTGCCCTGACAAGGACGCATCATATCCAGCCTGCCGAACCGCCAAAATAATTGCATCGGCAGTTTCCTGCTGCTCTGCTTCCACTGTCATAGACCCGGCCAGCAGATTTACCTCCGCCTTCTTTACGCCGGAAACCTGCTTTGTAACCTTTTCCACCCGGGCGGAACAGGCAGCGCAAGTCATTCCGGTAACCTCAAACTTCAGTTCCATTGGCTTTCCCCCACTTCTGCCACAGAGTGCTTGACACCTGCAGCTATTTATGCTACCATTCTACCATGTGATACAAAAAACGCAAGTATGCACTATTTTGTACCATACTACCTTTTTGGATACTACGGAGGTGAAACCGTGAAGATAACTGACTGCTGTCCTGTAGGGGCAACGCTGGAGCTAATCGGCGGAAAGTACAAAGCCCTGATTCTTTGGCATCTGGCTGAAGGAAAGCTTCGCTTTTCCGAGCTAAAAAAAGCCGTAGCCGGCGCAACCCCAAAAATGCTGACCCAGCAACTTCGGGAACTGGAGGCCAGCAAATTGATCCATCGGGAAGTGTTTCCTGTGATTCCTCCCAAGGTGGAGTATTCTCTGACTGAGCTTGGGCACAGTTTGATGCCTGTGCTGGTCTCCATGCGGGATTGGGGCGCGTCCTATCTGCGCACCAACGATCTGGAAACCTGCTGCTTTATGATGAAGAAGACCCCTCTTCCCCACTCAAATTAACATAAGCATAAGGGAGAATATCTATGAATATTAAAATCATGTCCGATAGCACCTGCGACCTTCCTCAGGATTTAGTAGAAAAATACAACATAGAAATCGTTCCTCTGACGGTTGTTAAAGACGGTCAGGCCTATTCTGACGGTGTAGATATCACACCTAACGACATTTTTGCCCATGTAGCTGCCGGAGGAGATTTGTGCTCTACTGCCGCTCTGAGTGTGGGCGAATATCAGGATCAGTTTGCTAGATTTTCTGTAGCCTATGACGGGGTATTGCATATCAGCATCAGCGCTGAGTTTTCCTCCAGCTATCAGAATGCCTGTCTGGCCGCCGAGGAATTTGACAATGTTCGGGTTGTTGATTCCCGCAACCTGTCCACCGGCCAGGGCCTGGTAGTTCTGAAGGCCTGCGAACTGGCCAAGACCTGCGAGGGACTGGACGCCCTGCAGCAGCAGCTTAACGAATTCACATCCAAAGTCGAAGTCAGCTTCCTGCTGGACCGTCTGGAGTATATGGTAAAAGGCGGCCGGTGTTCCTCCGCAGCCGCGCTGGGCGCAAATCTCTTAAATCTCAAGCCCTGTATTGAAGTCAAGGACGGCAAAATGGCCGTGGTCAAAAAGTACAGAGGTAACTACGCAAAGTGCCTTGCCACCTATGTAAAGGACCGGCTGAGCAACCGGGATGACTTGGATCATGGCACGTTGTTTGTCACACGCACACCGGTTTCTGATGCCTGTCTGGAGGCGGTTTCCCAAGCGGTCAACGAATGTGCGCCTTTTGAAAACACTTACTGGAACGAAGCCGGCTGTACGGTTTCCTGCCACTGCGGCCCCGGCACCCTAGGTGTGTTATTTATTCGCAAGTAAATGGACTATCTTTGCAGCTTCCTGTGCGTCTGCTCAGGAAGCTGCTTTGTTTCTTGACAGGTTGTGGTATCTTTATTATAATTGATAAAAAGACCGAGTAGTTCACTATATATGGAGGTATCTGGAAATGGACAAAATCGCTGTGCTGATCCCCTGCTACAACGAAAGCCAAACTGTCCGCCAGGTTGTACTGGATTGGAAAGAAGCCCTTCCGGAAGCAACGATCTATGTATATGACAACAACTCCACCGATGAAACCGCACAGATCGCTGCACAAGCCGGTGCGGTCGTACGCCCTGAATATCAGCAAGGCAAAGGCAACGTGATTCGTCGAATGTTCCGGGAAATTGATGCACAGGTCTACATTATGGTGGACGGAGATGATACCTACTCAGCCAACCGTGCCAGAGAAATGGTGGATCTTGTACGCTTGAAACAAGCAGATATGGTAGTCGGTGACCGCCTATCCTCCACCTATTTCACCGAAAACAAGCGGCGTTTTCACAACTTTGGCAATACCCTTGTACGCTGGAGCATCAACACTCTGTTTAAGTCCAGGGTGAAAGATATTATGACCGGCTGCCGGGCTTTCAGCTATGAGTTTGTGAAAACATTCCCTGTGCTCTCTGCCGGATTTGAGATTGAAACAGAGATGACCATTCACGCCTTGGATAAGAATATGAAAATCGATCATGTGCTGATCGATTACCGGGACCGCCCCGCAGGAAGCGAGTCTAAGCTGAATACTCTTTTGGACGGTACGAAAGTACTGTGTACCATCTTGCGACTGCACAGAAACTACAAGCCCTATTCCTTTTTTGGTCTGATTGCCGCTGCCCTGCTGCTCCTGTCTGGTGTGTTCTTCATTCCTGTTTTTGTTACCTATTTACGCACAGGGCTTGTCCCCAACTTCCCCACACTGATTGTATGTGGCTTTACCGCCCTTGCCGCGCTGCTGTCCTTCTTTACCGGTCTGCAGCTGCAGAATGCAGTACAAAAGAATAAGCAGGATTTTGAAATTCACCGGATCGCTGCCAATGCAAAGTTCCGGAAGTTACTGGCGGAGGATGCTGATCATGCTTAAGAAGCTCCGTTGCAGCCTGTCCACACTACTACAGCCCTGTTGGTTTTATTCCATTTGGATGCTGGTCATGGGGTTGATACTTGTGGCTACCTATACACGCATTGACCGTCTTCTCTGGCTGCTGCCAGGATTGGCTGTACTGCTTGTGTACCTGTGTCGCCCCAGCTCTAAGATGCACACCATCACTACAGCCGAAATAACTGTTAAAAAAACGCTGTGCACGATTCTTGTGACCATTCTGACTATCTGCGCCTGTATTCTTCCTATGGACGATTTCTCACTATGGAACGGAGAAATACCGGGACACCGGAATCAATACGAGCTAATGGCTGAAAACATTCTGGCTGGGCGTTTGCATTTTGAGTATGGGGACGAGGATCAGTTGGCACAATTGCAAAATCCCTATGATCCAAACGAACGGAAGGAGTCCGGTGTGCGATATCACTGGGACCACGCTTTTTATAATGGCACGTATTATATGTACTTTGGTATTGTACCGGTGTTTTTACTGTTCCTTCCACATCGAATCCTGACCGGTTCACCCCTGACAACTTACCACGCTACCCAAATATTCGCTGCTGTATTCATTGCCGGCATGTTTGCGCTGTTCCATCTTCTTTCCAAACTATTTTTCAAAAAGATGCGTTACAGCACCTACCTAGCATTATCCGTATCCCTTTCTGTGATGAGTGTCTGGTACAGTTCTGCAGAGCCTGCTCTGTACTGTACCGCCATCACCGCTGCCATCGCCCTTGAAATATGGAGTTTATATTTCTTTATCAAGGCCGTCTGGGGAGAACAGAAGGAAAACTGTCAAATTGCGCTTGCAGCCATCGGCGCTCTGCTGGGTGCGCTGGTATTTGGGTGCCGCCCGCCCATCGCCCTTGCCAATATCCTAGTTATTCCCATGCTGGCAGTATTTCTTCAGCAGCGAAGGTTTACTGCGGCTATTTTGGGAAAACTGGTTCTGGCCGCACTGCCCTATGCGCTAGTCGCGGTTGCGCTGATGCTCTATAATTATGTCCGTTTCGAAGATCCCTTTGAATTCGGTCAAGCCTACCAAATCACTGTTGCCGACCAGTCACAGTATGGCATCGTCCTAAACGCCGTAACACTGAAGCGGGTAATTCAGAAAACGGGTGAAAACCTGTTTGGATATTTAAAATTCTCCAGCCAATTTCCCTTTGTAAATTTTAGCGGTGCTTTCCTTAACTTCCCCATTCTGATCCTCACCGCGGGCATGTTCCGTCCTGCTGCACTAAAGGACCTGCGCCAAAAAAAGCTTCTTGGTTTGATGGTTGGATTTCTGCTGACCGTGCTGATCATTACCTCCATGGATATTTTATGGACACCCTATCTATTGGAGCGCTATCGGATGGATATATATTTTCTGTTGGGTATCGCCTGCTTTATCGGCACCGGTTCCTTTACCAATGTCTCTACTCCAAAACAGCAAGCCCTGCTCAACACAGTGGTTATCGTTTTGGGAATGGTGACGCTGCTATCCAGCTTCCTGTTTTTTATGCGTACCACCAGTGTCTATTATCCGGACACTGTGCGTAAAATTGGGCAAATGGTTATGGCATGGCTGGGTAAATAAAGCCAACCTAACGGTATAAAGGCCACCCGGGGGGTGGCCTTTATCTTTTATTCAGTTAGATCCAAAACTATGCGCAATGCTGCTTCCACTGACTTAGTACGCACATGCGCCCGATCACCTTCAAATTGAAATTTTTGGACGATCGTATTTTGTCCCCAAGATAACCCTATATAAACAGTTCCAACCGGATTCCCAAAATCATCCCCGCCCGGGCCAGCAAGACCGGTGACCGATACAGCTACATCTGCGCCCAGAAGCTTTCGAACACCCTCGGCCATCTGTCCGGCCACAGGCTCCGATACCGCACCGCAGCGGCTAAGCAACTGTTCATCAACACCCAAAATGTTCGCTTTGACCCAATCTGTATAGCAGATCACGCCACCTTTATAAACCTCTGAGCTACCGGGAATGGCTGTCAGCGCAGCACCGATACCCCCACCGGTACAGCTCTCCGCCGTAACAAGAGTCTTTCCCCGCAGGGCTTTCAGCACCTTACAGCAGAGGCTCGTCATTGTACTTCACCGTAATCTTTTCCACACTTTCCAGTGCTTGCCGAATCAATGTCTCACGATCCAGATTGCGCTCTGCATGGAGTACTTGTCCTAGTGTTGGCTTTGTCTTGGGGTGCTTGGGTGTAAAGACGGTACAGCAGTCCTCATAGGGCAAAATAGAGGTCTCCAATGTGCCAATCCGTCGGGCAATCGTCACAATTTCCTCTTTATCCATACCCACTAACGGCATGAACACCGGAATATCCACCACCGCCCCGGTAACAGTCATGGCTTCCATGGTTTGGCTGGCTACCTGCCCCAGATTCTCACCGGTGATCAGCGCACCGCAGCCATCGTCCTTAGCGATTCTCTGAGAGATCTCCATCATAAACCGCCGCATGATCAGGGTAAAAAACTCCTCCGGACAGTTATCCCGTATTGCCTCCTGGATCTGGGTAAAGCTGACAATATTCACAGTCATTCTGCCACAATAGCGCGTAACCAGCCTTGCCAGCTCCATAACCTTATCCCTGGCCAACTGAGAGGTATAGGGATAAGAGAAGAAATGCACAGCCTCAATCTCTACGCCCCGCTTGGCCATCATATACGCAGCGACAGGAGAATCGATGCCGCCGGACAGCAGACACATAGCCCGGCCGCCAACACCGGTAGGCAGTCCGCCCGCACCGGGCTCTGCAGGACCGTGAACGTATGCCGCAAGATCCCGAACCTCCACATATACCGTATAAGCAGGATGATGCACATCTACCCGGCAGGTGGGATGGGCTTCCGCCAGGCGGCCGCCAATTTCCTGGGAAATAGCGATAGACGTCATAGGAAATGCCTTATCAGAGCGCTTGGACTCCACTTTAAAGGATTCCGCGCAGTCCAGATCATCGCCTAAATATTCCTCAACCGCATTATAAATACTGTCCATCGTTTTCTCACAGGCCCGGCAGCGGCACAAACTCACGAGGCCAAAAATACTGTGACATGCCTCCCATGCCCCTTCTACATCAGCCAACTCATCCATCGGTTCCACATACACTGTGGACTGCATGATATACACATCAAAATTGCCGTAGACTTTCATACGCCGACGGATATTTTGGCGCAGTTTGTCCTCGAAGTGCCGCTTATTCGCCCCTTTCAGGACAATTTCCCCCAGCTTCAGCAAAAAAATCTCATTCACAGTTTATTCCCTCTCATTTCATAATTCTACAGTGCGATACTGGATCGCTTCTGCAATATGGTCAGCAGTGATCTCATTGCTGCCGTCCAGATCCGCAATGGTTCTTGCTACCTTTAAGATGCGGTCATAGCTTCTTGCGGTAAGCCCAAACGCTTCAAACGCCTCTTTCATCAGTGCCGCGCACGCTTCATCCAGCTTGCAGTGATACCGAAGTTCACCAGGTCCCATGCGGGCATTACACATGCCGCCGGTCTCCCCAAAGCGGCGGTGCTGTCGCTTGCGTGCGGCATTGATCCGCTCTTTCACAGCACTGGACGGCTCCGCTTCCTTCCGGCTGCGCAGATCCTCAAAGTTGACACTGGGTACTTCAACAATAATATCAATCCGGTCCAATAACGGCCCTGAAATTCGACTGCGGTAGTTCTGTACTGCGTTCTCCGAACAGGTGCATTTCCCGGACGGATCCCCATACCAGCCACATTTGCATGGATTCATAGCACACACCAGCATAAACTCCGCTGGATAGGTCACCGACCCAGAGACACGGGCAATGGTCACCTGTCCATCCTCCAAAGGCTGGCGCATCATATCCAAGGTATCCTTACGGAATTCGGGAAGCTCATCCAGAAACAGTACCCCCTTATGTGCCATGGATATTTCACCGGGCTTTGGATTGGTTCCGCCGCCGGTCAGGCCCGCATTGGAAATTGTATGGTGCGGGGAACGGAAGGGCCGCCGCTGCACCAAGGGTTCCTTCGCAGTGAGCATGCCCATAACGGAATAAATCTGCGTCACCTCCAGAGATTCCTCCCAGGTCATATCCGGCAGGATCGAAGGCAGACGCTTGCTGAGCATGCTTTTGCCCGATCCCGGAGGCCCGATTAATAGAATATTATGGCTTCCCGCGGCAGCCACTTCCATGGCCCGCTTAACCGTCTCCTGTCCCAATACATCCTTAAAATCCAGCATCTGCTGATCCATCTGTTCAGGCACCCAGATCGGCTCCTCTGTCAGCGACCCTTCTCCATTGAGCGCGGCAGCCAGCTCTCGGACCGTACGCACCGGAATAATTGCAGGGCCTCTTGCCAAAGTGGCCTCAGACGCATTTTCAGCAGGAACATAGAGTGTTTCAAAGCCAGCCCGTTTTGCTGCAATGGCCATTGGCAGCACGCCGGAGATAGGCCGGATCTGTCCATCCAGGCTCACTTCCCCCAAAAAGGCGCTGTCTGATCGGGGCCTTCGGATAGCGCCGCTGGCAGACAGGATACTCAACAGGATGGGCAGATCATAATGGGTGCCGCCTTTTTTCAGACTGGCAGGCGCCAGATTGACTGTGATCCTGCCGGTAGGAAAGCGCATACCACTTACTTTTGCCGCAGCGCGGACCCGCTCCCGCGCCTCCTTCACAGCCGCATCCGGCAAACCGACAATATCAAAATTAGGAAGTCCGTTTGAAATATAGCACTCAACCACTACATGACTTCCCTGGATTCCATGGATCCCCAGGGTATGCACACTACAAATCATTGTTTTATCCCCTACATGCATTATTTTATCTATCATACTCCATCCAGCATAAAAAGACAATTCTTTTTTTACCGCCAAATCCCGATCTTTTTCGTCCAATGATATGATTTTTTTCGCGATTGATGTGGGATAACGACTTTACAAATTGATCAGAAGGTGCTATGATATAGGGGACGAAATTTGAATACTTTAGGAGGTATTTCATTTTGGCAAGAAAATTCAAGACTATGGACGGCAATACTGCTGCCGCCCACGTTAGCTACGCCTTTACAGAAGTAGCTGGCATCTATCCCATTACACCCTCCAGCCCCATGGCAGACTACGTTGACCAGTGGTCCGCCGCAGGCCGGAAGAACATCTTTGGCGATACCGTTAAGGTCGTTGAGATGCAGTCCGAGGCTGGCGCTGCCGGTACTGTCCACGGCTCTTTGGCCGCTGGTGCCCTGACAACCACCTACACCGCATCCCAGGGTCTGCTGCTGATGATCCCCAACATGTACAAGATCGCCGGCGAGCTGCTCCCCTCTGTGTTCCACGTGTCCGCCCGTACCGTCGCTGCACAGGCACTGAACATTTTCGGTGACCACTCCGACGTTTACGCCTGCCGTCAGACCGGTTTTGCCATGCTGGCAGAGACCAACGTGCAGGAAGTTATGGACCTGGGTGCTGTGGCACACCTGCCTTCTATCGAAGGCCGTGTTCCCTTCATCAACTTCTTTGATGGCTTCCGTACCTCTCACGAGATCCAGAAGATCGCTATCTGGGACTACGAAGACCTGAAAGAAATGACCAACATGGAGGCTGTGGACGCTTTCCGCAAGCACTCTCTGAACCCCGAGCGTCCCGCAATGCGCGGCTCTCACGAGAACGACGATATCTTCTTCCAGCACCGCGAGGCCTGCAATAAGTACTACAACGCCCTGCCCGCAGTGGTTGAGAAGTACATGGCTAAGGTCAACGAGAAGCTTGGCACCAACTATCAGCTCTTCAACTACTACGGTGCTGCCGATGCTGACCGGGTGATCGTTGCTATGGGCTCTGTCAATGACGTTATCGAAGAAGTCATCGACTACCTGAACGCTCACGGCGAGAAGGTCGGCCTGGTCAAGGTCCGTCTGTTCCGTCCCTTCTGCGCTGATAAGCTGCTGGCTGCCATCCCCGCAACTGCCAAGAAGATCGCAGTTCTGGACCGCACCAAGGAGCCTGGCTCTCAGGGCGAACCCCTGTACCAGGATGTTGTTATGGCTCTGGCCAAGGCCGGCAGAAACAACATCACTGTCGTAGGCGGCCGTTACGGTCTGGGTTCCAAGGATACCACTCCTGCTTCCTTCTTCGCAGTTTACGAAGAGCTGTCCAAGGACACTCCCAAGGAAGAGTTCACCCTGGGCATCGTAGACGATGTCACCTACCTGTCCCTGGACGAGAAGGCTTCCCCCAACACTGCTGCTGAGGGTACCATTGAGTGCAAGTTCTGGGGTCTGGGCGGCGACGGCACTGTCGGCGCAAACAAGAACTCCATCAAGATTATCGGTGACCACACCGGCAAGTACGTACAGGCTTACTTCCAGTACGACTCCAAGAAGACCGGCGGCGTGACCGTATCTCACCTGCGTTTCGGTGACCAGCCCATCAAGTCTCCCTACTACATCAACAAGGCGGACTTCGTGGCCTGCCACAATCCTTCCTACATCACCAAGGGCTTCAAGATTGTTCAGGACGTAAAGCCCGGAGGTGTATTCCTGATCAACTGCCAGTGGGATCTTAATGAGCTGGAGCATCACCTGGATGCCGCTTCCAAGCGTTACATCGCTGAGAACAACATTCAGCTCTACACCATCAACGCCATCGACCTGGCTATCAAGGTTGGTATGGGCAAGCGCACCAACACCATCCTGCAGTCCGCTTTCTTCTCCCTGGCAAATGTTATGCCCGGCGAAGAGGCTATTGGCTACATGAAGGCCGCTGCTGAGGCTTCCTACCTGAAGAAGGGCCGCGATGTGGTTGATAAGAACTGGGATGCCATCGATGCCGGTGCTACCGCTTACGTGAAGATCGATGTGCCCGCTTCCTGGGCCAACGCCGTGACTGCCTGCGCTGATGAGGTTCTGGAAGGCAACGCCGATACTGTCGCTGTCGTGAAGAACATTTTGAAGCCTGTTGGCAAGATGGACGGCTACAGCCTGCCTGTTTCTGCCTTCGAGCCCTATGCTGACGGCCAGTTTGCTCTGGGCGCTGCTGCTTACGAGAAGCGTGGCGTTGCTGTTACTGTTCCCCACTGGGATGAGACAAAGTGTATCCAGTGTAACAACTGTGCATACGTCTGCCCCCATGCTACTATCCGTCCCTTCGCGCTGACCGAGGCTGAAGCTGCCGCAGCTCCCGCTGCTGCCCGCATCGTGCCTGTTAAGGCCGGCAAGGGCAAGGGTGTTTACTCCTACACCATGGCCGTATCTCCCCTGGACTGCATGGGCTGCGGCGTCTGTGTCGGTGTCTGCCCCACTGCTGCCATCACCATGGTTCCTCAGGAGAAGGAGCTGGCCGAGCAGGATGTATTCAACTACATGGTTGCAAATGTTTCCGAGAAGCCTGAGCTGCAGGACAACTCCGTCAAGGGCAGCCAGTTCCGCAAGCCGCTGCTTGAGTTCTCCGGCTCCTGCGCAGGCTGTGCTGAGACCAGCTATGCCCGTCTGGTGACCCAGCTGTTCGGTGACCGGATGTACATCTCCAACGCTACCGGTTGTTCCTCCATCTGGGGTGGCCCCGCTGCTACCTCTCCCTACTGCGTCAATGCTGAGGGTCACGGTCCCGCTTGGGCAAACTCCCTGTTTGAGGACAACGCTGAGCACGGTCTGGGTATGTACACCGCACAGGCTGTGATCCGTGAGTCCCTGGCGAACAAGGTCCGCAAGGTTCTGGAGACCACTGCCTGCGACGAGCGCAAGGCTGCCTGCCAGGCATGGCTGGACACCTTCAACGACGGCGAGGCCAACAAGGCTGCCACCAAGGCTCTGATCGAGAACCTGGAAGCTAAGGTCTGCTGCGATCTGGTTGCTGACATCCTGTCCAAGAAGGAATACCTGTCCAAGAAGTCCATCTGGATCTTCGGCGGCGACGGCTGGGCATACGACATCGGCTTCGGCGGCGTTGACCATGTTCTGGCTTCCAACAAGGACGTCAACATCTTCGTCTTCGATACCGA
>JAZNIG010000088.1:0-31049 GCA_045577355.1 Faecousia sp.
ATTTCTTCCTCTTCAGGGAACTGTTCCAGACACCAGTCCAGCAGATCGCCGGTTCCATGGCCGTGGATAGCAGACACTTCAAACAGATCGCCGATGCCCAAGCCGTAGAATTCATACACATCCGGATTGGTGGGGCCTACACTGTCGCACTTGTTCACAGCCAGAGCCACAGGCTTGCCGCACTTGCGCAGCATGGTAGCCACATCCTGGTCCGCCGCGGTCATGCCGGACTTCACATCCACCACCATCACGACGCAATCGGCCAGTTCGATACCGATCTCCGCCTGGCGGCGCATGAACTTCAGCATATCGCTTTCCGTGCCGGGTTCGATACCGCCTGTATCCACCAGACTAAACTGGCGTCCGCACCATTCACAGTCACCATAGATGCGGTCACGGGTTACACCGGGAGTATCCTCCACGATGGAGGTACGATGACCGGTCAGCTTATTGAAAAGCATGGATTTGCCCACATTGGGACGGCCAACAATAGCCACCAAAGGCTTAGCCATGTTCATCACTCCTTATCTCTCATTCAAAAAGAAAACTCGCTAGTATAGTATTATGGCACAAATTCCTGTCAAAATCAACCGAAAATACCATAATTTACAAAACCATAAAAAATATCCGGAAAAAGGAAAAAGAGGAAGGTTCGTAGACCTTCCTCTGTGCTTTCGCTTTTCCTGCCTTAGTCAGCCTTGGCAGCCAGAACCTGACGGCCATTGTAGTTGCCGCAAGCCTTGCAGGCTCTATGGGGCATGGCGGGCTCACCGCACTTGGAGCAAACCGCCACGCTGGGAGCAGCCAGCTACCAGTTGGAGCCACGGCGCTTATCGCGGCGGGCCTTGGACACTTTACACTTAGGAACAGCCATGGATGACACCTCCTTGGTCAAACTGCTGGGGCAGCATTTCTTTAGTACTTACTTATCGAGAAGCTGCCGTAAAGCAGCAAAACGGGGATCTGGCTCTTTCTGGCAGCCACATGGGCCATCGTTCAGGTTCTTACCGCAGCGGCAGCAGATACCCTTACAATCAGACCTGCACAGCAGCTTGGAATCCATATTCAGAACAAACACCGTCCGAATAATATCTTCCAAATCCGCGCAGTCACCTTCCAGAGGGAACACCCATTCGTCCTCGCTGTCTTCGTTGGAAAGCTCTTCTACCAGTACCACATCAATGGGAATTTCCACATCTCGGGTAAAGTCGGAAGCACAGCGGTCGCAAGTGCCATGCAGACAGGTCGTTACAGACCCGGTCATTACCAGCACACCGGCAGTATTGCGCACCGTACCGCTGGCAAGCACCGGCTCACTGACCGGATAGCTTGTACCATACAGAAGATCGCTCAGATCCACGCTGGCAGAGAAGTTGATACTTTCGCCGGGACAGTCAATAATCTTAGACAGCCCAAGTTGCATAGTATCCCCCTCCTCGTAGTCGTGCTTAGATATTATATAGGCATTTACCCCATTTGTCAAACATTATTTTTCATTTTTCATCTCTTTCTTTGCCTTAATTATAAGGTATGGACGATCGGCTGTCTGTTTTCAAAGGTACAGACATACCCGAAAATTTCCTTCAACCCCTCGCAGGCTTCCTTGCAGTACTGCCCTACTCGGTGGACTTGGTGTGAGTCAGACCCCACAGTAACAATCTTTCCGCCCAGCTCCTTAAAACGCCGTACAACGTCCCAGCTTGGCAAAAACGTGCCACACTGATCCATGCCGCTGGTATTTACTTCCAGGCCCTTGTCCTTGCGCACCAGTTCTTTTAGTATCTCCTCCACCAATTCCCGGTGCTCTCCATAGGGCAAAGGCCGATGGGTAGGATTACTCCAAGCTTTGGAAATATAGGTCAGATGCGCCAATACATCAAATCCGTCATGAGCCTGCACACAGGCCAGTGTATGTTCCAGAAAACAGCGTTCTCCCTGAAAAACGGTTTTTCCTTCCCAATAGGATGGATAATACACATCCAGGTTGTCCGCAAAATGAACAGAGCCCAAAACGAAATCAAAAGAGCGGCGCTTCAGGTCTGCCTCAAACTGCGCTCGGTTATCCGGCAACATTCCAAACTCCATTCCCCGACGGATCTTCACTTTGTCACTGGTCAATCTGTCATAAGCTGCATTATACGCTTCCGTATCAAAGGCCAGATTCTGCTCCTGAGCCAGCGGATCATAGTCCAGATGATCTGTAAAGCAGATCTCTTTCAAGCCCTTTCTCTCCGCCGCTTGAAGCAGCGCTTCGGGTGTATCCTCCCCATCAAAGGAAATAATACTGTGCATATGAAAGTCAAACATTTTTGATCTCCTCCCAAAACTGGCGAAAGGCGGTGGGCAAGGCAGCTTGCCGATCAATCTGTTCTCCGGTAAGCCAGATTAGTTCTCCGTTTTTTTCAGCAACCTCTATATATACGCCACACATATCCCATTCAACATGGGTAAATATGTGCTTTCTCTCTACCGTTCGCAAAATTTCCCTGGGATGCAGCCCCATTGCCTCCACTTTTTTTAAAGCTTCGTCTGTGTTAAGCCTGCCAGGCTCATTAGGAAACTGCCAAAGTCCCGCAAGCAAGCCTCCCGATTCACGTTTCTGCAGGGCATAATAGCCCTCACAGCTTAAAATGAATACGGTCAAATTCTCCCGCCGGCGGCCTCGTTTAGGCAGCTTTACCGGCAGCTTTTCCGCTGTACCCCGGGCATACGCCAGACAAAAGCCCTTGCATGGACAGTTTTTGCAGTCTGGCTTTCGGTTTGGGCCACAGATGGTGGCCCCCAACTCCATCAGCGCCTGGGTAAACACCCCTGCCCGGGCTGGATAAACTGTCCGCAGTGCTTCCTGCACCTGTTTTTTATAAGTCAGCAAATCAATCGGTGTGTGATCGTCCGTCAGCCGGGACACCAGCCGCAGTACATTGCCATCTACCGCCGGCTCAGGCTGGTCAAAAGCAATGGAGCAAATTGCTCCGGCTGTATATGGCCCAATACCAGGCAGCGCCAGCACCTGGGCATACTCCCGGGGGAAACTTCCCCCGTGCTGTAACATGATCGTCTGTGCTGCTTTTTTTAGATTTCGAACCCGGCTGTAATAGCCCAACCCCTCCCAGAGCTTATGAAGCACATCATCCTCAGCCTGGGCCAGATCCTGGGCAGTGGGAAGTGCCTGCAGAAAGCGAGTATAGTAACCCTTCACCGCTTCCACCCGGGTTTGCTGCAGCATGATCTCCGACAGCCAGATATGGTATGGATCCCGGTCCGCACGCCATGGCAAGTCCCGTTTGTTTTGCTCATACCAGGGAAGCAATGCATCGGGCAGCCTGGCAAAAATGTTATACTTGTCCATTCATGCTCCTCCCTGTTTGATGGTACCAGTGTTCTGAACAGACTTAATGGAATCTATCATTTTTTATCTGTCCTGCCAAGGAGATAGTCTGTAGTGGTTTGGTAAAAATCCGCAAGTTTTATTAAAACCGCAGTTGGAATATCGTTTTCTCCGGTTTCGTATTTGGAATAACCGGTTTGAGACATGCCCAGCATCTGTGCAAGTTGTTTCTGTGTCAAATCACGGTCTTCACGAAGATCCCGAATACGTCTATACATAGTATCACCTCAATTACCATTTTACAATAACCTGAAACAGATTATCGATATTTAACCTAAAACAGGTTGCGCCCAACGCAATGCTGCGCTGAAAGGGACTCATTTGCATTTTCTTCCACAACTGCGGAAGAAAATTAAGGTTCCGCTGCGTCCAGCCGCAGCGGGCAACGCTCGTCCGCGTTGCATTTAATCATTCAAGTCCCTCCGGCTATAAAAATATGGGGAAGGCAAAAGCCTTCCCCATATTTTTGGTACGCCGAAAGGGACTCGAACCCCCGACCTACTGATTCGTAGTCAGTCACTCTATCCAACTGAGCTATCGGCGCATACACGTGTCACTTAACGTGCCTGCATATAATAGCACACCAACTCAAAAAATGCAAGTGTTTTTTTCACAAAAACACAAATATTTTCCACGTCGTGTAACTTTAATATAGATTCCCTCTTGTTTTTTTCCTGCGGTACGGTTATAATATGCAGAGAATTGTAATAGGAGGTCATTATTATGGCTGTTAAAATTGAAAGAGATACCATCATTGGTGATGTTCTGGATATCGCCCCCCAGGCTGCGCCCCTGTTCTTCGCCATTGGCATGCATTGTCTGGGTTGCCCCTCTTCCCGGGGTGAAACTGTTGAGGAAGCCTGCGCTGTACACGGCGTGGACTGTGAGCCTTTCCTGACCCAGTTGAACCACTTCCTGGAGGCTTATGAAGCTGACCAGGCATCCAAGCAGGCGTAACAAGCATATCCGGCGGGGGCGGAAGAATGATCCGCCCCCCATATTTTTCTATGGAGGGAATTTATATGAATCTTCCCCTGTCCCCCCGTCTGTTGGTTTGCTGCGGCTTCGTTTATCCCGGGGCTCGGGTAGCTGATGTAGGCTGCGATCATGGTTACTTAGGTATCTACCTTCTATTAAACGGCATTGCTTCGTCGGTGATTGCCTCAGATGTTAATGAAGAACCCCTAAAAAGCGCGGTACGCAATGCAGAAAAATACGGTGTCCGGGAAAAGATTTCCTTTTACCTTTCCGATGGCGCGCGCAATATTCCTCGGGATTTTGATTTGCTGGTCTGTGCCGGGATGGGTGCAGATACGATGATTTCCATTTTGGAAGCTGCCCTGTGGCTGAAGGACAGCCGATACGGACTGATCCTGCAGTGCCAAAGCAAAACACCTATGCTGCGGCAGTACCTGTCTGAGCATGGCTGGCGCATTACAGAAGAATCCGTCGTTCGGGATGGCCGGTTTCTGTACACTGTGATGCAAGTGCTCTACCAGCCGGAATACCCCAGGCCAAGCATCGGAGAGTATTATTTCCCCCCTGCGCTGCTGGAAAATCCAGCTCCTGAATTGCCGGAATACTATGCACGCACGATTTTTAGTCTGCAGCAGACGGTCACTGGCCGGGGCAATACCGCAGACCCGCTTATGGTCACAGCCCTCAAGGAATTGGAATCCCTGGTAGAAACTCCAGAACTTTCTTGGTTAAAGGAGAATAAACATGACCACAGTAAATGACGTTTTAGCATATTTGGATACATTGGCACCAGACACTATGAAAATAGACTGGGACAATGTGGGCTTGCTTTGCGGCAGCAAAACCCAGCAGGTGCGCAAAATCATAGTCGCGCTTGATCCATTCGAACACATCTGTCGGGAGGCCGCAGAACAGGGGGCCGATTTGATCGTGACCCACCATCCGCTGATTTTTCAGCCGCTCCAATCCGTTACCGACGAAACCGGCCTGGGTCGCTCTATATTGTTGCTGGTTTCCCAAGGAATCAGCGCCATAAACGCCCACACCAATTTAGACCGTGCTCCCGGTGGTGTAAATGATATTCTTGCACAAACGTTGGGCTTGCAGAACATTCAGGTAATCAACCCCAGCGGTACAGATCCCCTGGGCCGCCCATGGGGACTGCTTCGTCAGGGAATAACCGAAAAACAACCCCTGCATGACTTTTTAGCTGCCGTAAAACAAGCCCTTCATTGTCCCGGGCTTCGCTATGTAAACGCCGACAGGCCGGTTCAGCGGGTAGCAGTCGGCGGCGGTGCTTGTGCGGGCGAACTGGCAGAAGCTGCCCAGGCCGGGTGTGATACATTTGTTACAGCAGATGTGAAATACAATCAATTCTGGTATGCCAAAGAACTAGGGATCAATCTGATCGATGCGGGCCACTTTTATACGGAAAATCCTGTTTGCGCTGTAGTGGCTGCACAACTACGGCAGCAGTTCCCGGAAATTCAGGTGATTCTCTCCCAAAAACATACAGATTGCGCAAAATTCTTCGTCTAATGTGTTGATTTTTACGGTTAGCTTATGTTAAAATATATTGCAGTTTTTTAGAAGAAGGGAAGATTATCATGTCCGGACATTCCAAGTGGCATAATATTCAAAAAACAAAGGGCGCTCAGGACGCGAAGCGTGCAGCTGCCTTTACCAAGATCGCCAAGGAATTGATCGTAGCTGTAAAGGAAGGCGGCGGCATCACCGATCCTGCCAATAACTCCCGTTTGGCTACTGTTATCACAAAGGCCAAGGCTGCCAACATGCCCAACGACAACATCAAACGCTGTTTGGAAAAGGCTGCCGGCGCAGGCAGTGGCGACAGCTATGAATCTATCACCTATGAAGGCTACGGCCCCGGCGGTGTGGCTGTAATTGTAGAAACCATGACTGACAACCGCAACCGTACCGCAGGTTCTATGCGCCACCACTTTGATAAGTTCGGTGGCAATCTGGGTGCTGCCGGCTGCGTATCCTGGAGCTTTGATAAAAAGGGTGTACTGGTCATTGACAACGAGGACGGTGACTACGACGAGGATACGGTCATGATGGACGCTATGGACTGCGGCGCTGATGATTTTGAAGCCGAGGAAGACTGCTTTACTATTTACACCACCCCCGATGATTTCAATGCAGTTGCCGATGCTATGGCCACTAAGAAGTACACCTTTGCCTCTGCCCAGATCGAAATGGTTCCCCAGAACTATCAGAAGCTGGAGAGCGAAGAGCATATTAAGCTCATGGAAAAGCTCATCGACATCATGGAAGAGGATGACGATGTGCAGAACATCTGGCACAACTGGGAGCAGGAATAATTGCATAGCGATCCCCCGGAGCGGTTCTCATATCCGCCCCGGGGGACTTTCATTTTAGACTTTTATTGAACTGTTACATTTGCAAAACCATACTTACTTGAAGAACTCTCTCCTGCCAATTGAAATTTCAATTGTCTTGCACCTCTAACCTCAATGTTAATATGCTGCGGCAACCCATCCGCACTCAATTCCATTGTTTTGTATGCTACACCATCCAAGTAAATAGTTACTGTCTTTCCTACCATAGAACTTCCATCTACATGTCCACAGTCAAATTCAAGAACATTATAATTCCCATTCAAATTAAAGTATGCATATCCTGTGTATGATAGTGTAAAGCCATTTGTCCAACTATTACCAGACATTTTAAAGGTTTTTCCACTCTTGTATTGAGAATAGTTCGCTGTTTCATATGCATCGCACACATCCATTAAATTCTTCGGAATTAAGTCGTTAATCTTCTTCTGCTCAGCCAACAGTCTCTCATTACCGGGCAAATCTTCCAGTGCTACATTAACCGCTATCAGGGCCCTGTCGTAATCTTTATCTTCGATATACGCAGCAGACTTCTTTAAAACATAATCTACATACATATTTTTGTATTCATTTAATTTGTTTGTCAGTAATTCGTTACTACCGGTAACAGACAAAGCAGAATTTATCCTCTCAATCGCCAACCAATACTCATCGTTATCCACTTCCTTCTGTGCTTCACTCAGTTCAGATGCCGCAAATTTATTGCAGTATTCCTGACGCTGTAAATTAATATCTATATCCTCTTCATTAAATGCCTTGTAATAATAGTCTAGAATACCTATTGCTTGTAAATACCCGCCTTCGCTTGCATGAATAGCAGCTTCTTCCAACAAGTTTGTTTTGAAAGCCTCCTTTTTGGCCTTTGCATATACCAAACGCTGTTCCGTAATGGCGCCATCATCCGGGAGATTTGACAACGCAGAATCCAAAATTTCTACGGCACTCGTATAATCACTCTGCTGCACATACTCCGCGGCTTTGGTGAGCATTTGCTCCCGGTACTTATTAACCGCTTCAGAATACTGTTTTTTGGCCTTCTCGTAGTTGCTGTCCTCTTCAATGACCTGTGCGTACAATCTCATTGCTTCCACATAGTTAGCATCCTTAAAAAAGGTTTCCGCAGAAGAGAAACACATTCTGGATTGATTGATCAATGAAAGATGGTTCTTTGTTTCAAGTATCTCATCTAGAACATCTGGCATTCCCATCTTCTGAATTGTGTTAAGCTCTAAAACAGCATCAGCATAAGCAATTTTTTCGTCACAATACTCTTTTTCCACGACACCAATGCGCTTCACAAGTTTATCAGCTAGTGTTTCACTGTCCTTAAGCGCTTCATCAGTTTTCACAATTTCAAGCGCTTCCTCATACTCCCCCGCATTTAACGCACGAATGATTTTTTGCTCATCGTTATTATACCAATTATATATAGTGACACTAGCTAACACTACACCAATAATCACTGCCGCGGCTACAACTGACCAAACAACACCTGCTTTCCTCTTCTTCGCCGTAATAGGTACTTCATTATCTGACTTCTCCCCAGTCTTTTCCTTTGTTTTCTCGGTTTCAATTGGAAGTTGCACAGAGTTCTCCGTTGTTAGCTCATCAATATTTTCAGATGATGTACCACAACCACTACAAAATTTAGCATCCTCATCCAACTGTTTTCCACAATATTTGCAATACTTCATATTTATCTCTCCTTGTGTTTAATCTGCATTCCTATGGAATAAACACATTGTATCACCTTTCACCCGTTTTGTCAATTTGTAACATCATTTTGATAATGCAATATCATTCAGCATATTCTATTATACAAGCAAAGGGAGTGGTTACAGTGATAGCGGACAGAATCAAGCATCTGCGCGAGCAATATAATCTAACCCAGACAGATTTGGCAAAACAATTGGGCATTACTCGTTCCAGTGTGAATGCATGGGAAATGGGAATATCTATCCCCTCTACGCAATATGTAGTAGAGCTTGCACGACTGTTTAACGTCACAACAGATTATTTACTCTGCACTGACACTGCCGCTCTTAACATCTCTGGCTTAACCGAAGATGATGTACGCTTACTGAACGGAATTATCCAACATTTGAAAGGCAAAAACTGTTAACTTAAGGAAAATTGTAATATTTAAAACATCTGGCGCAACTGGGAGCAGGAATGATCCCATATCAGAAAACCGGGCTGCCGCAAACAATTGCGGCAGCCCGGTTTTCCTGTTCATTGCGTACGCAAAAAGCAGCAAATTTGTATTTATCGGCCAGCTTTAGCACGGCCTTTATAGGGCGGGGGCTTGCTCCCGCCGTTTAAAATAGTAGGTTATCGGGTGGCGGCGGGAGCAAGCCCTCAACCCTACAAAGGGTAATGCGAAACACAGACCAAAAGCGTCAGTCTACTTTAGGCAGCTTTGCCAGGCTGGCTTCCAGCTCCGCATCCGTAGGAACATAGTCCGTCATCTTTCCGTCATGGAACTTTTCATAAGACATCATATCAAAATAGCCGGTACCTGTCAGACCGAAAACAATGGTCTTCTCCTCCCCTGTCTCCTTGCATTTAATGGCTTCATCCATGGCCACCTTGATCGCATGGGAGCTTTCCGGTGCAGGCAGGATGCCCTCTACCCGGGCAAAAGCCTCTGCGGCTTCAAATACCGCGGTCTGAGGTACAGAAACCGCTTCCATCAGTCCATCATCATACAGCTGGGACAAGGTGGAGCTCATACCGTGATACCGCAAACCGCCCGCGTGATTTGCCGCAGGCATAAATCCACTGCCCAATGTGTACATCTTGGACATAGGGGTAATCATACCGGTATCACAATAGTCGTAAGCGTACTTACCTCTGGTCAGACTGGGACAGGACATTGGCTCAACAGCAATAAACCGGCAATCCAGTTCTCCCTTGATCTTCTTGCCCATAAACGGCGCAATCAGGCCGCCAAGATTGGAGCCGCCGCCTGCGCAGCCAATGATAATATCCGGCTTAATATCATACTTTTCCATAGCCGCCATGGTTTCCAAACCGATGACAGACTGATGCAGCATCACCTGATTCATCACACTGCCCAGCACATAACGGTAGCCCTCTGTGTTCGTTGCCTTTTCCACAGCTTCGGATATGGCACAGCCCAAGCTGCCGCCGGTACCGGGATGCTCTGCTAAAATCTTTCTGCCCACTTGGGTCTCCATGGAGGGAGACGGTGTAACCGACGCACCGTAGGTGCGCATCACTTCCCGACGGAAGGGCTTCTGCTCATAGGATACCTTGACCATATATACCTTGCAGTCGAGGCCAAAGTAGGAACAAGCCATACTAAGCGCCGTGCCCCACTGACCCGCACCGGTTTCGGTGGTAACTCCCTTCAAGCCCTGCTGTTTGGCATAATAAGCCTGGGCAATAGCAGAATTCAGCTTATGGGAACCGGAGGTGTTGTTTCCTTCAAACTTGTAGTAGATCTTAGCCGGTGTCTGCAGCTTTTCTTCCAGGCAATAGGCTCGAACCAGCGGCGAAGGCCGGTACATTTTATAAAAATTGCGGATCTCTTCCGGGATCTCAATATAAGCAGTGGTGTCGTCCAGTTCCTGCTTGATCAGTTCATCACAGAACACACCCGCCAAATCCTGCTCCGTCATAGGCTTCAGTGTTTCGGGATTCAGCAAAGGTGCGGGCTTATTGACCATATCTGCACGCAGGTTATACCATGCTGTTGGCATCTCGCTTTCTTCCAGGTAGATCTTATAAGGGATTCTCTTCGTCGCCATCGTTTTTTCTCCTTTCCGATTGTAAGGCGTTGGGACAAAACAAAAAACCTGTCCCAGTTCAAAAGCTGGGACAGGATAATATTTCCTGCGGTGCCACCCGGCTTGGCGATATTTCACGCCCACTCATTGCATGCTGACACATGCCGGTTTTTGGTTACGGAGATACCATCTCCGGCGCACATACTAAGGGATATCCCGGTTCTGATTGCCCTCGGAAGTCCATTCGGCTATCGGGTTTCTACCGCGATCCCACCCCACGCGGCTCTCTGAAAGAAACAACGGAAAGCTTACTTGCTCTTCTTCAGCGGTTTACAGGATTGTAGCACACGGCCCTGTGTTTGTCAAGACCCGGAAAACACTTTCTTCCACCAGTGGACACATCCCCAACACATTTACAGCGCCTCTAAAATTTCACTGCAGTCCTGCAGCACAAGGTGCGGCTTTTCCTCTGAGGCAGCCAAGATTTCCGACGTTGTCTCGCCGCTCATGACCAGGATTCCGGTGACCCCTGCGTTCAGGCCGGATTTCACATCTGTATAGATCCGGTCGCCCACCACAGCCGTCTCCTCTTTTGGAAAGCCTGTGTGCTCCATAGCCAGTTCCGGCATCAGCGCGCTTGGCTTACCGATGACCACAGGCCGCCGTCCGGTGGCGTTATAAATCATTTCGCAGACGCTGCCGCAGTCAGGTACACTGCCAAACTCTGTAGGGCATACCAAATCCGGATTTGTGGCAACATATGGAATACCTTGATCTTTCAGCAGAAGCTTACTCACATCCTCTAACTTTTGAAAGGTTAATTCCGTGTCAAATCCCATCACCACACATTCGACCTTTTCCAGATCTGTCGTTACCCGAAAGCCCTCGGATTCCAACTCTTCCGCCAAAGACCGGGTGCCACATACATACAGCGTTTTGCCAGGATGGTATTTTTTCAGGTAATATGCGGTTGCCTGGGACGATGTAATAAAGTCCTCCCGTGTGGCGGCAATCCCCATGCTTTCCAGTTTTTTTATATAGTCCGCTACACTTTTGGACGAGTTATTGGTCATGAACATATAGCGCCTGCCGGTGCTTTTTATTTTCTCCAGCAAGGGAATTGTAAAATCATACAGCCGGTTGCCCAAATACAGTGTCCCGTCCTGATCAAACAAAAACAGTCTTGTTTTACGAATAATCCGGTTTTTCTCCATCTGCCCATCTCCTTTATCCATTGTCTCTTCATGTACTGCTATTGTAGCACATTCTGGCTGAAAAAACAGTCCCTAATCCTATAATTCTCAGGCCATGGAATACTATCTCTCGGCACAACGCGCAGCCTGTTAAAAACGCCCTCTTAAAAGCAGCTTTTGCTTTTAGGAGGGCATTTTACATCATGCATATTTAGAATCATTCTCTGATTCTTAGAATTCTCTTTTCCGCGCTTTCTTCAGCACAGGTGTGACGATCAACGCCACAGCACCACCCAGGATGGCTGTTATCAGCTGAGGCCAGGAGAAGTTTGCTGATAACATAGCCAGCATAGGCTTCTTCAGAACCCCCTGTGTCAACAGGGAATCAGCCAGCACACCGCAGATCCCCAAAACGACCAGCACATACAGTGCCGCAAATTTAGCAGCTGAAGCAATCAGCCATGCGGCTACAGCCACCCCAAAGCGCTTCACCTCGCCGCCGGTGATCATCCGCAGCAGGACCACATAGACCACATTTCCCGCCATAATAGCCGGAACCGTGACGATCTGAGGTGCGATGCCAAACAAGTAGGCAAATACAGGGCTAAGCAGTGCCACTGTCACACCGCTGCTCATGCCGCAAAACAGCACCGTCACCGCTAGCACTCCATTGACACAAGTCCCGGTGACAAGTTGGCCCAAAGGCTTGGTAACTGCCTGCAAAACGATCAGCAGCGCCAGCATCACCCCCGTCTGTGTAATCCAATGTATTTGATTTTTATTTTTCATTGATAATTCCTCTATTTGATTTCCCACAGCTTGACTTGGCTGGATTTTTCATACAGGCGCAAATAGCTATCGTAGCGGGTCTTTTCGATTCTTCCCGTCTGTGCAGCCGCCCGGATCGCACACCCCGGCTCTGCCCGGTGGGAACAGTCATGGAACTGGCACTGTCCCAAATATGCGCCAAAGTCCGGGAACGCATACTGCAGATTTTCTTTCAGGAGTATATCCATCTGCTCCGTATCAAAGGAAGAAAAACCCGGCGTATCCGCAACAAAGGTATCCTCCCCCAGCCGGTAAAGCTCCACATGGCGGGTAGTATGACGACCCCTGCCCAGCTTCTCGGAAACCTCACCGGTAGCAAGGTCCAAATCCGGGCATAGCCTATTGAGCATACTGCTTTTCCCCACACCTGTGTTGCCGGTAAAGGCGGTGAGCTTGCCGGTCAAAAGAGAGCGCAGCTCTTCTACGCCTTCGCCTGTCTCCGCGCTTGCGCGGATGACCGGGAAGCCTGCATTTCGATAAATCCGCAAAAGATCTGTAGCCGGGTCCAAATCGCATTTGTTTACACAGATATAAACCGGCACTTCCTGGTCGCCGGCAATGGCCGCTACCCGGTCAATCAGAAAAGGCTCAGTTACCGGGTTGACATTTGCCGCAAAGATCACCAGCGCATCCACATTTGCCACTGCCGGACGAATAAATCGGTTCTTCCGGGGCAGGATTTTTTCCACCATCCCTTTGCCGTGCTCTGCTGTGATTTCCACCATATCCCCGGTCAGAGGCACCTGCGCACCCTTGCGCAAGTGTCCTCTTCCTCTACAGGTCACAAGGCCCAATTGGGTCTGCACCTCATAAAACCCACTTAAGGAACGCAAAATGCGCCCGGTTTGCTTTTCAGTTATCGCCATTAAAAAGACACCTTCTCAAACCAGCCTTCCTCTTCATTGATTATCACATCATAATAAACCGCACCCATGCCGGTTTGATCTTTCAAGGTAATTGTCGCCGTTCCCTGTGCCACCGTCTCGTTAAAGACCACCTCATTGTTGCGAAGAACCTTCACGCTGCATGGTATATTGGCAGCGCAACCCCGCAGGTCAATAACTACATCCTTTGTGATCATTGCAGGCTTCGTATCCTCCGGTCCGATGGAAACCTGCAGAACGATGGTACTGTTTATATCCGCTTCCGTATTTTTCTCAACAGATTGGTTAACCACCGTGTTGATCGGCTTTTCGCTGGGTACAGGCTCAATATCCGGAGATTTGAAGCCCGCAGCAATTATCAGATTTATTGCCTTTTCAACATCCAGTCCCACCACATTGGGCATAGTCACCAGCTCCGGACCCTTACTGACCACCAGGGTCACACTGTCACCGGTCTTCAGCTCTTCGCCCTTTTCCGGCATGGTGCTGATGACCTCACCTGCGGCGATCTTTGAGCTGAAAATCTCCTGCACAGTGATTTCCAGATGCAGGTTTTGCTTTTCCAGTGTGCTCTGGGCCACATCGACCATGGCACCAACGATATTGGGCATTGCCCCGGTCTTCATCTCATAACCGGAGCTGACCCAGAGAACCACCGTCTGGCCGGCAGACAGTTCCTTGTTCTCTGCCGGTTCTGTGCGGGTCACATTGCCCTCGACGATCACTTCACTGGTTTCCTCCCGGATCTGGATATTCAGGTTCAGGCCCAGATCCTTCAGGATCTTCTCCGCCTGAGCCTGGGGCAGATCCACCACATTGGGCATGGTGATCTTTTCCGGTGTGGGCCCCAGACTCACCTTGATTGTAATCCGTGTTCCGGACACAACCCGGTCACCCGGTACCGGACTCTGTTCAAAAATCAAGCCCTCTTTACGGGTATCATTATACACCTGATCAGAAATGATATGGAAATCCTCATACTCCGGAAGCTGGTCATAATACTGTCCAACCAACTTAGGGACCTCCACCAACGTTTCATGGGGACCTGTGCTTTCTCCCAGCAGAATCACCAAAAAAATCACAATTGCCATCACCGCTACTAAGGAACAGGAGATAATGGCGATGGTAGCCACGCGGCTATGCCCCTCGTCCTCATCCTCTCGCCTTCTGCGCTGGGCAGCCTGATTATGGGCACTTTTTTTCATGTCCGTATTCCGGGTTCCGTTCCTGCCGGCAGTCTCCCGCCGTCTCTGCGGGGCCGGTGCGCCCGCTGCCCGCTCTGCTGTGGTCTGAGCCGGCTGCACCACCAGGTTGGGCTTTGGCATTCGGGTCACTGCATCCAACGGCGGTGTGTTATAGTCAAACAGGATCGTGGGATCCTTGCGGAATTCATCCATATCGCTGAGCATTTGGGCCGCACTGGCATAACGCCCCTCGACCTCACGGGCTATGGCCTTCATAATGATCTGCTCCAGACCACCGGGAATATTGGGGTTGAGTGTGGATGGCATCACCGCGCCGCCGTTGATATGCTGGATTGCCACAGACACCGGGGAATCTCCATCATAAGGAGGTCTGCCGGTCATCATCTCATACATCACTACGCCCAGTGAATAGATGTCCGAACGGCTATCCACACGACCGCCCTTAGCCTGCTCAGGAGAAATATAATGCACAGAGCCCAGCGCTTCCTTGGTTAGCGTATTTCCTTTAGACATCATCCGGGCAATTCCGAAATCCGTAACTTTTACAGAGCCATTTTTCAATACCATCACATTGTGAGGCTTAATATCCCGGTGAACAATACCACGGCTATGCGCATGCTCCAGAGCTTTGGCAATCTGGATTGCAAAGTGCAGTGTCTCCTTCCAATTCAGGGTGCCCTTTTTCTCCATGTACTGCTTCAGTGTAATCCCCTCGATCAGCTCCATGACAATATAGTCAGCCATGATAGAGGTGGAAACATCGTAAATAGACACGATATTAGGATGGCTCAGCATGGCAACTGCCTGGCTTTCCGCATGGAAACGGCGACGAAAATCCTCGTCCTCCAGATTGTCGTCCTTCAAGATTTTGATTGCTACCAGCCGATTCAGCCGGTGGCAGCGTGCCTTATAAACACCCGCCATACCGCCGCTGCCGATAACCTCCAGGATCTCATATCGGTTATCCAGCAGTCTGCCTATGTATTTATCCATAATGAAACTCCTTTCACCACAGGAATCAAATGACCACCAGCACGCTGGTCACATTATCCGGTGCGCCCCGTTTTTTCGCAATCTCCAGCAAGCGCTGACAACACTGCTGTTTTTCCTGGCCGTGGGCCACTTCAAAAAGTATTTCCTGATCATCAATGATATTAGAAAGGCCGTCGGTACACAACAGCAAACAGTCCCTCCGCTCTACCTTTCGGTGAAAAATGTCGCAGCTTACCACTGACTCAGTACCAATAGCCCGGGTAATCAGATTTTTTCCAGGGTAATTTCTTGCTTTTTCCCGGCTCAGTTCCCCTGTTGACACCATCATCTGCACCAGAGAGTGATCCACTGTCAATTGGCGAATCCCGTCCTGATCCACATGGTAGGCCCGGCTGTCACCCACGTTCACAATAGTTGCCATCTTTCCCTGGATTAGGGCCGCTACAAGAGTGGTTCCCATACCGGTAAATTCCTCAAACTGCTGGGCCTGATCAAACACCGTAAAGTTTGCCAGTTTTACGGCACTGTACAGCATTTGATCCATCCTGTCCATGTCCATGTCCGGCTTCCATGAGCGTTTGACCTCCTGGGCAAACACATCCACCGCAAGGGAACTGGCCACATTGCCGGATTTGGCACCACCCATACCGTCACAGACCACGCACAAAAGCGTGTTTCTGTCCAGCACTTCAATTTGATAAGCATCCTGATTCTGGCTGCGGGCACAGCCCGGATCCGTCAAGGCCCAGTATTGCACAGGACTTCACTCCTTTCATGGTGATTATGATTAGACACCTGAATATCAGGCATTTTCTTCCTTCGTATGTTTCCTTCGCAGTTGTCCGCAGGAGGCATCGATATCGCCGCCCAGTGTTCGACGGACAGTGGCAGGGATCCCGGCTTCCTCCAGAAGTGTCTGGAATCGGGCCACTGCCTGCTTAGTACTGGGTTTTAATGGACTTTCCTCCACATAATTCAACGGGATCAAATTCATATGGGCAGGCAGTCCCTTCAACCGGCGAATTAGCAGCCTCGCCGCCTCCTCCGTATCGTTGACCCCATGGATCATGGCATATTCAAAGGATATCCGCCGGTTGGTTTTCTGATAATACCGGCGACAAGCTGCTAGCAATTCTTCTGTAGGATATGCCTTATTCACCGGCATAATAGTATCACGGATCTCATCCGACGGTGCGTGCAGCGATACAGACAGGGTAAGCTGCAGCTTCTTTTCCGCCAACTCGTCTATCTTAGGCACCAGGCCACAGGTAGACAGGCTAATATGGCGCATAGAAATATTCATACCCTCTGGACTGTTTACCAGTTCCAGAAAACGCAGCACATTGGAAAGATTGTCCAATGGTTCACCAATGCCCATAAGCACAATATGGCCTATAGGCAGACCGGAATCCACCTGGGTAAACAGCACCTGATCCAGCATCTCATAGGGTTCCAGTTTGCGCACCAGGCCGCCCAAAGTAGAGGCGCAGAAAGCACAGCCCATCCGGCAGCCCACTTCTGTGGAAATACAGACACTGTTACCATAATGATAACGCATCAGCACCGTCTCCACGCAGTTCCCGTCTGCCAAACGCCACAGATATTTGATGGTGCCGTCCACTTTTGACTCCTGTTTGCGCACCACTTCCGGCGCACAAATGGGGTAGCGCTCTGCCAATGTATCCCGCAAGGCTTTGGGAAGATTGGTCATTTCCCCATAGCTGCGTACACCCTTATGGAGCCAGGTATATACCTGCTTGGCACGAAACGCAGGCTGGCCCAGGGACTTGAGTACCTCTTCCAGCTCGGCGATCGTCTTGGATTTAATGTTGTTCATACTTTCTTTCTCCGCAGACGGCAGATAAAAAAGCCATCTGTGTCATATTCTCCCGGCACCAAAGCCACCATACCGCTCTCATTTTTGGGAAGCGGCGCTGGCAAAGGCAGCGGTTCTAACACAAAGTCCGGCCGTTCCCTCAGGAATTTTTCCACTACACCCTCGTTTTCCTTCCGCACCAGGGTACAGGTAGAGTACAGCAAGATGCCACCGGGCTTTACATAGCACGCTTGGTTTTTTAAAATTGCAAGCTGCAGTGCCGGAAGGGACTGCATAGAATCCGGATCCTTATAGCGGATATCCGGTTTTTTACGGATAATACCATAGCCGGAGCAGGGCACGTCCGCAATTACCGCATCCATCGCTTCCTGCCACTGCTCCAACTGAGCAGAAGCATCCTGGCAGTGCACCTGAATATTTGCAAATCCCAGCCGCTGGGCTCCGTTTTCGATCAAAGCCGTCTTATGCGCATGGACATCACAGGAATGAATCTGTCCCTTTCCGCCCATGGCAATGGCTGCAGCAAAGGTTTTACCGCCAGGGGCAGCACAGCAGTCCAACACCTGCATATTCTCCCCTGCGGAGAACTGTGCACACAGGACACTGAGCTTCGCCGCCGCATCCTGTACATAGAACAACCCCTGCTGAAAGCTGTTCAACTGCTCTATACTTCCGGTATTGGACAGTATCAGACAATTTTCCATCCAACTGTGCTTCCGGGCTGTTACGCCCTCATTCTCCAATACCTTTATTAAATCTTCACCGGTGGTACGCAGGGTATTCACCTGCACCACAGTGGCGGGAATATCGTTGTTTGCCTTCAGCATGGACTCCAAACGTTGAGAACCTACATAGCTTTTCAGTAGATCCACCAGCTTCTGTGGATGACTGTAGCACTCAGCAAAGCCGCTTGGTTCCTTTAACGTTCCCTTGCTGCACACCGCATTTCGCAGCACTGCATTGACAAGACCCGATGCATTTTTCTGCTTGGGGCAATATTTTTTTGCCAGTGTTACAGCTTCATTCACCGCTGCTGATTGGGGGATCTTATCCATTTCATAAAGCTGATACAACCCCATATGCAGGATATCCCGTACCACCGGATGCAGATCCTTCAAGCGGCCGGTCAAAAGCTGCTGTAAATAGAAGTCCAGCTTCAGCCGGTTCTGCAGCACCCCATAACACAGCCGGGTTGCCAGTGCCGCCTCCCGGCGATCCAACCTGTCACGGTTTAAATAGTCCTTTAAGGTACCGTTGGACCAGGCATCCTCCCTCCGGCAGGCAATCAGCACATTCAGCGCTGTTTCTCTGGCTCCCATAGTCAAGCCTCCAGAGGATGACCCCGGAAATAATCGGGTGCGGCCATACGTTTGCCGCCCTCTGCCTGCAGCATGCGGATCTCAATAGCATCCTGGGCACAGGCTATCCGCAGGCCGGTCTTGGTCAAGCCCAGAATAGTGCCGGGTTGTTTGTTGTGCGCACCCGGGATTACCGCCGTAGTATATACTTTAAATCGTTTGCCCTGAATTTCAGTCGTCGCAACTGGCCAGGGGTTCAATCCCCGCACCTTATCGTGAACCTTTTGGGCGCTCACATTGAAGTCAATGGGACAAATGGATTTATCCAGCATAGGCGCATAGGACACCTGTGTGCTGTCCTGGGGAGTAGCTGTCACTTCCCCCCGTTCCAAAGCTGTCAATGTCTTACTTAGCAGATCTGCACCCAACACCGCCAGCCGGTCCAAAAGTTCTCCCGCTGTCTCGTCTGGGCCGATGGGGGTCTTAACCACATCGATCACGTCCCCTGCATCCATCTCCCGGCACAGATACATAGCGCTCACACCCGTCTCCTGCAAGCCGTCCAGCACTGCCCATTGATAGGGCGCAGAACCACGGTACTTGGGAAGCACACTGGCATGGATATTAATGCAGCCCTTAGGCGGAATATCCAACACACTCTGGGGCAAAATCCGGCCATAGGCCACCACCGCCACTGCATCGGGCTGTATTTGCCGCAGCTGCTGTACCGTTTCCGCATCCCGGAAGCTCTCCGGCTGAAAAAACGGAATATTATGCTCCAGCGCCACTTCCTTTACAGGGGAAAACGCCAGCTTCATGCCCCGGTTTTTAGGCCGGTCCGGTTGGGTATACACCGCCGCCACTTGAAAGCCATCTGCTAAGATCTTTTTAAGACAAGTCGCCGCAATATCCGGCGTTCCCATGAAAACAATACGCATAAATGTTCCTCCAGAATATCCTTCGGGTCAATTTTCGTCTGCGTACAGTTCCTCTTCCGTCAGGAACCGCTCCATTACTTCCGTATAAACAATACCATCCAGATGGTCCAGCTCATGGCAGAAGCACCGGGCAACGATTTCCTCACCCTCCGCTTCAAACCAGTTGCCGTTCCGGTCCTGGGCTCTGACCTTGGCGTAGTAGGGCCGCTTTACCACCCCGTATTTACCGGGAATACTCAAGCAGCCTTCCGCGCCCTCCTGCTCTCCATCGGTAGTAACCAGGGTAGGATTCACCAATTCTAGGATCTCCTCACCGTTATCTACCAGCACTACCCGCCGCAGGATTCCTACCTGAGGTGCTGCCAGGCCAACGCCGCCGGACTCAATCAGCGTCTCCCGCATGTCATTGAGCAGCTTATGCAGCCTTCCATCAAAATTTACCACACACTTGCACACCTTATGCAGAGCAGGGTCTTTATCTGTCAAAATCTTACGCAATCCCATTGTAATTCCCCTTTAATCAAATCCGTTCACATCAATATAGGCAGTCACACCCCGGTTTTCCCGGTCCTGAGAAAACTGCCGCAGCAAGTGGGCCAGAAGCAGGCGCAGCTGTCTGGTCATATTGCAGCGCAGACTCAGACGGTAACGAAAATGATAGTTGATCTTCGGCACCGAACAAGGCGCAGGGCCCAGAACAGTACAGGTTTCCTGCGTGTATTCCCGCAGCTTCAGGCAAGATGTCAGACTGTCCCGAAACTTCACTGCGCCGCGCAATACTTTGGTCTCCTCCTGACCGGTGAAGGTTACAGTAGCCAGATCGCCGAAAGGCGGGCATTTCTGGACATAGCGCAGGCCAATCTCCAGATCATAAAAGCCGTCATAATCCTGGGCAGCTGCCAGTTTAATGACTTTGTGCTCCGGTACCATAGTCTGGATCATGGCCCGGCCCGCAATCTCACCTCGGCCCGCCCTGCCCACAACCTGGGTAAGCATATTAAAGGTAGTCTCCGCAGCCCGATAGCTGTCGGTATACAGACTCAAATCCGCATCTAAAACTCCCACTAATGTCACATTTGGCAAATTCAGTCCCTTGGCTACCATTTGTGTGCCAATCAAAACCGGAACCTTCTCATTTTGAAAATGCTCCAATATCCTTTCATGGGTATTGGCCGCACTGACCGTATCCGTATCCATGCGGTCCACTGCCAGATCAGTGAAGCATTTCTGCAGTTCCTGCTGCACTTTTTGGGTTCCAGTCCCTACGCGCTTCATGGGACCGCCGCAGTTAGGGCAGCGCTGGGATACCTTCTGCGAATGACCGCAGTAATGACACATAAGCCGCTCATTGGCGCTATGGTAAGTAAGCCGGGCGCTGCATCGAGGACATTCCGGCACTTCCCGGCAATCCACGCACACCAAAGCACGGCTGTTGCCCCTGCGGTTTAAAAACAGAATTGTTTGTTGGCCTGCGTCTGCCGCATCCCGGATGGCATTCTGAAGGGAATAACTCAAAGACAGGTCATTCCCCAACTTAACTTCCTCCCGCATATCTACAATCTCTACCTTGGGCAGAGTCTTGCCGTTATAGCGCTCCTTTAGACTGTAGAGCCGATAGGTGCCTGCCTTGGCATGAAACATAGTCTCTACCGACGGAGTAGCAGATCCCAGCAGCACCAGTGCTTTTTCCCTGGCTCCCCGCCAGAGGGCCACTTCCTTGGCACTGTATCGCGGTGTGTTTTCAGATTTATAGGAATGTTCCTGCTCCTCATCCAGAATCATCAATCCCAGCTTGGCGCAGGGCGCGAACACCGCCGAACGGGTTCCCACAACTACTTTTGCATCCGCGCTACGCACCCGTTTCCACTGATCATACCGTTCTCCTGCAGGCAAACTACTGTGCAGCACCGCCACCTGTTGACCAAAATACGCCGCCAACAACCCCAGTAATTGGGGGGTCAGCGCAATCTCAGGGACCAATAACATGGCCTGTTTTCCATTTTCCAGACACTGCTGGATCAACTTAATATAAACAGCGGTCTTTCCGGAACCGGTCACACCGTATAATAGTGCCGCACCCGGAATTGGCTTCTGCATTTGGTTTATCAGTCCTTGAACCGCTTCAGTTTGTTCTCGGTTTAATACCAACGGGCCATCCAGTTCCACGGGACATATCTCCCTGCACCGAAGCAGTGTCTTTTCGGATAGTTCCAAATATCCCTGCTCTGCCAGGCGCTTCACTGTACCAGGCTTAGCCCCGGTAAAGTAGCAAATCTCCTTTACCGCTGCGCTTCCCACTGCACACATCAGTTCCAGCACAGCTCGTTGCATTGCAGCGGATTTAGGCCGGCTGGCCGCATATGCCATAGCCTCTTCTCCGGATACTGCCAGAGTGGCGATCTTCTCGGTTTTATCGGATGCCCTACGCAGATAGTCCTGCTGGGCAGTGATCCATTTTTTTCGCAGCAAATAAGTCACTGCCTTCTCAAAGGCTTCTTCACTGGATATCCCTTTCCGAAGGACAGCACCGTCAGCCTGTCCGCCGCAATCTTGCAGCATACCCAGGATAATCTCCGCATTTGGGTTCCGAAGGGTCTTTTTCTGCCAGGATCGATCCTCAGTCAAGGTATACGTGTCCTTCGTTTGGAACCACAGACCTGCAGGAAGCATGACCCGAACCGCATCAAAAAAAGTACAGAAGTACCGCTCCCGCAGAAATGCTGCCAGCCGCAGCATAGTATCGGACAGCACTGGCTCTTCATCCAAACTGCGTTCCACACTTTTTAGTTCCCGGCAATCTCCTTCTTCCAGCGCCAGCACCACACCTTCCGTCCGGCGGTTGCTCCTGCCAAAGGGCACCGTCACTCGCATGCCGGGTTTCAGGTCCATTTGCTGGGGAATCCGGTAGGAATAGGGCTTATCAATGGCAAAATTAGCCGCGGAAACCGCAATTTTTGCGACCATAGAAGCCCTCCTTCCTAAATTGGATTTTAGTTCTTATACTCGTCCTTTAGCACCGCGGACAGCTTACCGTCAGCAACCTCCTGGATTGCCAGGGTGACAGGCTTCTCAGTCAGCTCCTCTTGGAGTTCCTCCGCCTCAACAGCAATTTGTCTTGCACGTTGGGCAACCACATTTACCAGCAGGTAACGGCTGTCCACATTCTTCAGTAAATCTGCTACAGGGGGGTAAAGCATTTTCATTTCCTCCAATTTTAATCTGCCTTTTCGGCAATGATTTTTAATATTTCATCAGCGCAGGCATCTACCTGCTCGTTAATGACCACATAATCATAATGAACACTTTGTTCCATTTCCCATTTTGCCCGGGCCAGGCGTTTTTCGATCTGCTCTTCCGAGGTATCCCCCCGGCTGCACAGGCGGCGCTCTAGTTCCTCCATGGATGGCGGTGCAATGAAGATTAACACTGCTTCCGGCCAAGCCCTCCGCACAGCGAAAGCGCCGTTTGGCTCGATATCCAGAATCACACTGCCCTTTTCCAGCTTTTCTTCCAGTTGCGTTCTGGGTGTGCCGTAATAATTGTCCATATGGGCATCGTATTCCAGAAATTCCCCTTTTTCGATCATATCCAAAAAGGTTTCCTTTGATACGAAATAATAGCTTTCTCCATCCGTTTCTCCCGGTCTGGGAGCACGGGTAGTAGCCGATACAGAGAAGCGCAGATCATCCCGCTGGCACATCACCCTGCTCAGCACGGTGCTTTTTCCCACACCGGAACAGCCGGACATGACGATCAGTTTTCCCTTGCTCATAGTTCCATTTCCTCCTGATGCTCGCACTTTTCTGCCCAGCGCGCTGCCAGAGCATCCGGTGCCAGTGCCGACAAAATCACGTGGTCGGTATCCATCAGAATAACCGTCTTGGTTTTGCGCCCGTAAGATGCATCAATCAGCATCCCCCGCTCTTTAGCCTCCTGTATGACCCGCTTGATGGGTGCTGAATCCGGTTCTACGATAGCCAGTACCCGTCTGGCGGCAATCATACTGCCAAATCCAATATTGATTAGCTTCATAGTTTCCCCTTATTCAATGTTCTGGGTCTGCTCACGGATCTTTTCCAGCTCTGCTTTAATATCCACTACGATCCGTGCCAACTTTACATCCGTACACTTGGAGCCGATGGTGTTGGCCTCCCGGTTCATCTCCTGCAGCAGGAAATCCAGCTTCCGGCCCACAGCACCGCCACCGTCAAGCATGGCGTTCATCTGCTTCAAATGACTGCGCAGACGAACTGTCTCCTCATCCACAGCCACCTTATCCGCAAAAACCGCAGCTTCCGTTAAAATACGGCTTTCGTCAATGGATGTATTCTCCAAAACCTCCCGCAGCTTGGCCTCCAGCCGGGCACGGTAATCCACCACAGTCTGAGCATTGCCCTGCTCCACCTGAGCAACCAGCTCCAGGATCGTCTGACCACGGCTGCGCAAATCCCGGTCCAGGGCCTGGCCCTCTGTGCAGCGCATGGCATCATACCCCTCCAAGGCCTTTGCCACCACGCCCATCATATCCGCCAGAAGCTGTTCCTCATCCACCTGGGGCTTTTCCACTGTGAAAACCTCCGGCAGCCGGGAGACTGCAGACACACTGATGTCGTCTGCCACGCCGAACTCTGCCACCATCTGACGCATGGCGCACAGATAGCCCTCCAGCACATTCTTGTTCAGGCTGACCTGTACTTCTTCGCCCGCCTCTGTATGGAGGCTGATGAACACATCTACCTTTCCTCTGGAAATGGATGCCTTCACCGCCTGCTTCACCGCATCCTCTCCAAAGGACAGGACACGGGGCAGCCGTACGGAGCAATCCAGATAGCGGTTATTCACCGACCGCAGCTCCACTGTAAATTCTCTGCCATTTACCGTCTCTACGGCACGGCCATAGCCGGTCATGCTTTTGATCAAGGTCATTATCCCCTTTTGTCAGTTTTCAGGCTGTATTGTCCCAAAACCGGTAATCGTGTATATCGTTTTTTTATGTTTTGCCATGTGGCGGTCATAGGTAGCCGCAAGCGCGATTCCTGCCACAAAGGCAAGGCATCCTATCAGCCCACCCCGCTGCCACAGTGCAGCACCCAGGGCATAGCCTAAAAAGAACAGTACCAGCGGCAGCATATACAGCACTGCAGCCGCAGCCAACACAGGTCCGGATTCCGACCGGATGACGACCAGTTCTCCGGGCTTTGCACCTATGGGATTTTGTGCAGTCAGAATCAGCGTTTCCTGGGCTGCGCCGCACCCGGAGCATTTATGACAGTCCCCTGAGCAAGCGCTCTGCCGTACATGGATCACCTGGGCAGTACCGTCATCGTTAAGCTTTCGTACGCGAACCAGCTGTTCCATTTATTCCCCCTGAACTGCTGCTGGCACCAGCAGTGTTGCAGACACTACATACGTACCCACCGTACCAACATCACTATATGGAGTATCAATGATAATCTTGGCCCGCATGGTCGCTGTGCCTACCTGAGCGTTTCCAAAATCCACTGTTACCGCAATGTCATCTTGCGTAATCGCATTAATTAGTGCTGTGGGCCCTCGAAGTGTGACCTCCAAAGCCTGGGTGATCATATCTACTTCCATGCCATCCGGCACATTAATTGCCTGAATATTGGTCACGTTCAGGTTCTTGACCTTCAAATCCTCAAACTTAACTGTTACCTTCGCTTCGTTTACGCCGGTTTCATTGGTCACGCCCTCTGGCAATGTAATCGGGAAAGTTATGGTCTGGTCTGTCAGAATCTCCGCTAAATCAAGCGTTCCCAGATCCAGCACGTTCAGATTTGCCAGCAGTACATCACTGCCGGACACACGAATCGTCTGCGGTTCGATCTTTACAATGCAATTTTTATCGGTGGCGCCGCCCCCATAGATCGTATTGAGGCTTAATTGGATCTCCTTGACCCGCTTAATGTTCACCGTCAGGTTTACTACGTCCACATTCGTAGTAATCAGCTCGGCATCCACAGGATTGTTATTCCCATCACACAGATCGTAAACATACCGCCCCATCACTGACACATTTTTATTGGTAAGGTCCACCTGGATCCTGGCCTGGGTGATCTTATCCACTACCGACTCCGGTCCGGTCACTTCAATGGTTTCATAGTCCATGACCACATTTTCCTTGTCGGCAATAAAGCCCTCAGGAACAGCGCCCACATACATAATCACCACATCCACTCTCTTGGTAACCCGTTTTTCTACTTTTACCGTGATCACATTGGTACTCTGTCCCACTCTTGTGATGGCGCTGTCGGTCACACTTCCGGGATAAGAAACATCGTAACTCAATTGATGGGTTCCCGCAGCCTCAATACCCGCTGCATTGACCAAAATATTAATATTGTTTTCGTCCAGTTTGTTCAGATCTGTACGGTTACCGGACAGGGTCAAAGTCACTGCCGGCAGATCTGATGTAATCATGAGCCCCCGGTCCTTCAGTACATTTTCATTCTGCAGTACCACGGGAATATTGTAGTAAGTATTTTCAGAGCCGGGGCTCACCACCATTACCACGTACAGCCACAGTCCAATAGCCACCACTACAGAAAGCACAATGGAAAACACTTTATTTTTCATTTGCATTGTCCCCCTTTTCCTTCTTCTGCAGTTTCTGGCGCAGCTTCAGCACCAAATTCTCCTCCCGAGGTTCATCATTGGTGCACAGTTCATTCCTGAGAAGGCGCTCCAGGGTTTGGGGCGCTAAATGACGCTTGAGCATTCCTCCAACAGCCACAGAGATCGCACCGGTTTCCTCGGAAACTACCACGACTACCGCATCGGACACCTCACTCATACCCACTGCTGCCCGGTGCCGGGTGCCCAGATCCGCACTCAAACGACTGCTTTCGGACAAGGGAAGCACGCACGCTGCCGCCGTTATCCGGCCATCCCGGATGATCATAGCACCGTCATGAAGAGCCGCCTTGGGGAAAAACACATTGCGGATCAGCTGGTCTGATACTCTGCCGTCAATGATCGTGCCGGTTTTAAAATACTCCTCCAGCCGGTTATCCCGGGCAAAAACGATCAATGCGCCCACTCGCTCCCGGCTCATAGCCTCGCAAGCCTGCACTGTCTGTGCAATGACCGGCTCTATTTCCTGTTCCTGCTTATGGGTACCCAACAGCCGCTTGATCTTCACACTGCTCAGGTGATCGATCATCCGGCGCAGCTCGGGCTGGAACAATACCACCACCGCAATCAAACCAACAGCCAGAAGTTGATTGAGAATGAAGCTTAGCGTATATAAATTAAACAGGTCAGTCAAACCAGCAATCACGATCAGTGTCAAAACCACACCGCCAACCTTGGCCGTACCGGTAGACCGCAGTAGCGGCATCAGCTTATAGATTAAAAACGCGACGATTACAATATCCAGGATATCTGTAAAATGCATATTCCAGAGTTGCTGCCAAATCGTCTGCAAGTATTCCATAAGTACCCCTCTTCCCCGCTATTTACAAGCGCATCTCTATCGAAAAGCCGGCATCTTCGTGCTGGCGGCATATTGAGCCTATTATCTGTTCTATTATAACGAATGACCAGCCCAATGGCAATAGGAAAACACAAAAATTTTACATCTTCCCGCTGTAAATTTCCTCGACGGCTACAGGCCCTTCTCCCAGCCAAAGCCCACCAATTTGTATTTATCGGGCAGTTTTAGCACAGCTAGTGTAGGGCAGGAGCTTGCCCCCGCCGTTTAAAACAGCTGGTTATCGGGCGGCGGGAGCAAGCCCCCGCCCTACAATGGGTAAATAAAACAGCCCGACAAACTGAAATTTGGCATCTGAGTTACGTTTCCCCTGCAATTCTTTTCATTGCCAGCAAAAATTCTCCTGTTTGCCAAGGAGCCGCATCGTGGCCAAAACTGACCCGGACAGTGCCGGTCTGCAGAGTCCCGGCGCTCTCATGGGCCAAGGGTGCGCAGTGGATGCCCGCCCGGACCGCGACTCCAAGCTTTGCAAGCCCCAGAGCCATCTCCTCACAATCCCCTTTGGGAACAAAGGACACTGTACCTCCCTGGTGTTCTCCGGCAAACACCCGGAAACCCATCTTTTCCAGCCCCGCCGCGCAGCGTGCCGCCTCTGTGTGCTCTCGCCTGTAAATATTCCCAATACCGGCCCGCTGCAAATATGACAAGCCTGCACCCAGTCCAACGATCCCCGGCACATTCAACGTTCCCGCTTCTGCCCTATCCGGCAAGAAATCCGGCATATGTTGGTGTATGGATTCACTGCCGGTTCCGCCCTGTGTCAAAGGTTCCGGCAACCGGCCGCACAGCAACAATCCGGTCCCTTGAGGCCCCAACAGCCCCTTGTGCCCGGGCATGGCAATAAAATCCGCGCCCCATTCTCCCAACCGTACTGGCAGCGACCCCGCAGACTGGGCCGCATCCACAATAAACGGCACTCCATACTGTCTGCACAGCGCAGCCATCTGCTCCACCGGCAGGATATACCCGAACACATTGGAGCAGTGGGTAAACACCGCAGCGCTAACGCCGCTGTGCAGGGCCGCTTCAAACCGTTCCAGCGTATCCTCCCAATCAAACAGCCTGCGTCCAGCCACCACTATCTGCGCTCCCAGATAGTGCAGTGGTCGGGTCACCGCATTATGCTCAAATCCGGAAATGACCACCCGGTCCCCAGGGTGCACCAGAGTACGGATGGCCATATTCAGACCCTGGGTACAGTTTGCAGTAAATACCACCTGCTCCGGCGGACAGTCAAACATAGTCCCCGCCTGCTCCCGGCACTTGAGCACCGCACCGGCCGCCGCCATAGCTGCCGGGTAGCCGCCTCGACCGGGATTGGCATAGTTTCCCATAGCCCGCCGGACCGCCTGATAGACGGCCGGGGGTTTATGAAAGGAGGTAGCACCGTTGTCCAAATAGGTCATAGGGCCAATTCCTCCATTTTCCCATTTTCCCTTCTCAGATAGACCTTGCGAAAGGACACATCATTGGCTCGCAGCACCTCAAGGGCAGGCATCACATCCTGACACCGGACTCGCATACTATAGCCACAGCCCTGTTCCTCCATCCATCTGGGGGTACGCTGTATATTGCAATCCAATCCCGCCCGCCGTAGCAGCCCTTCCCCTCTCTGGGCCGGTGTAACGGAGCGGAATGTAATCATACAAAACTTCATAACAAAAACCTCCCGGGCTAACTTATGCCTGGGAGGTCGAAAATGTTCAAAATTGGTAGCTGTAGTCAGACAAAATCATCCACTTGGTTCATGATCCCCGCAGCGAGGACCACCATCCGGTGAGGCTGCTGCAAAATCCAAAACGGAGTTGTCTGATTACAAGACAGCTCCGTTTTAGTTTATATATGGTATCTCTAGTTTTTCAAGCTCTGCAGCGGGGCAGGAATCCGGCCGCCGCGGGCAATAAACCCTTCGCTGGACTGACCGTGGACCGGCATTACCGGCGCGCTGCCCAGCAGACCGCCAATCTCTACCCGATCACCCACCACCTTCCCGGGCGCAGGAATAATCCGCACCGCGGTGGTCTTGGCATTAATCATACCGATAGCCGCCTCGTCGGCAATGATGGCAGAAATGGTAGCCGCGGAGGTATCCCCGGGCACAGCAATCATATCCAGTCCCACAGAGCAAACACAGGTCATGGCCTCCAGCTTATCCAACTGCAGCACCCCGGCTTCTGCTGCGGCAATCATGCCCTCATCCTCAGACACCGGAATGAATGCACCGGACAGTCCGCCTACATGGTTGCTGGCCATAACGCCGCCCTTTTTCACCGCGTCATTGAGCAGTGCCAATGCTGCTGTAGTACCATGGGTACCGCAGGTTTCCAATCCCATTTCCTCCAGGATCCGCGCCACGCTGTCGCCCACTGCCGGGGTCGGCGCCAAACTCAGATCCACAATACCAAATGGAATACCCAACCGCTTGGATGCCTCCACGCCCACGATCTGTCCCATCCGGGTAATCCGGAAGGCAGTCTTCTTAATCGTCTCAGCCACCACATCAAAGGGTTCACCCTTCACGCTCTGCAGCGCATGGTAGACCACGCCGGGGCCGGAAACGCCTACATTCAGCACACACTCCGGCTCACCCACGCCGTGAAACGCTCCTGCCATAAAGGGGTTGTCCTCCACCGCATTGGCAAACACCACCAGTTTGGCACAGCCCTGGCCGTCATTGTCCGCGGTTACTTCCGCTGTCTTCTTGATAATGGTGCCCATCTTTGCCACCGCATCCATATTAATGCCGGCCTTTGTAGAACCCACATTCACGCTGGCACAGACCCGCTCCGTTACCTTCATAGCCTCCGGAATGGAATCCATCAAAATCCAGTCACCCTTGGTGCAGCCCTTCTGTACCAACGCAGAAAATCCCCCGATGAAATTCACACCACATTCCTTTGCTGCCCTGTCCATGGCAATAGCCAGCGGCACATAGGAATCCGCTTGACAGCTATTTCCCACAATGGCAATGGGTGTGACAGAGATCCGCTTATTCACGATAGGAATACCAAATTCCCACTCAATCTGCTGGCCTACCTTTACCAGATTCTCTGCCTGCCGGGTTATCTTGTCATAGATCTTCTGCCCGCAAACCTTCAAATCCTCATGGGAACAGTCCAGAAGCGAAATACCCATAGTGATAGTCCGAATATCCAAATGGCGCTTATCAATCATGTCCTGGGTATATAAAACATCCTTCAGATTCAGCATGGCTTACTCCTTATACCCGGTGCATGGCATCAAAAATATCCTCACGCTGCAAACGGATGGACAGATTCATTTCTCTGCCCTTTTCTTCCATCTGCTGCGCCAGTTCTGCCAAAGACAGCGCAATCTCAGACACATCCACTACCATCATCATGGTAAAGTAATCCTGCATAACAGTTTGTCTGATATCCAGTACATTTACCTGATTGGCTGCCAGTTGCGAGCAAACAGCAGCAATAATGCCAACCCGGTCTTTACCAACTACAGTCACAACAGCTCTCATAGCTTACACCTCATAGTCTGCACATACCCTGTTATCCAGCATATGCCAAAAATGTTCCTTTGCTTCCAGATGGGCCGGATGGGTTGCATATGCAGCCAGAGCCTCCGGGCTTTCCAGTTCCGAGTACAGGCAGTAATCCATGCCCCCCTGATAACAGGGCCGAATTTCCAAATGCAGCAGTCCGGGAATTTTCCCTACCAGCGGCTCTAAAACCGAGCGAATTAACTCCACCGCTTCCGTCTTATTAACTCCCTCTTTGAAGGTGTATATAACAATATGCTTGACCATAGAAGTTCCTCCTAAGTATTCCGTATAATTAAGATTTGTTGCACTAATATAATCATGCGCGTAGGGGCGACCCTTGCGGTCGC
>JAZNIG010000089.1:0-3070 GCA_045577355.1 Faecousia sp.
CTTCAAAAAAGAAAGGTCTTGTACTGGTTTATCATCGCCAATACAAGACCTTTTTCAACGCAAAGATATCAAAGAAATTATAGGCATATTGCTTTATCCAAAATCGCGTGTGCAACACTTTGCTTGGATTGCAAGGGAAGTTCCTGCGTATCTTCCTTGGTAATCATCGTAATCACATTGGTATCCACGCCAAAACCAGCACCCTCCTGCTTCAGGTTATTGGCACAAATCATATCCACATTTTTCTTCAGCAACTTAGCACGACTATTTTCCAGCATATCCTTTGTTTCCATGGAAAATCCGCAGATAACTTGTCCAGCGCGACGGTTTGCCCCCAGCCATGCTAAGATATCTGTCGTCCGCTTTAGCGGAATAGTTAATGCGCCGTCTTTCTTCTTCATCTTATCGTCGCTGTAGTCCGCAGGTGTGTAGTCTGCTACCGCCGCAGCTTTGAAAATATAGTCTGCCTCTGGTGCATACTGCGCCACGGCTTCAAACATTTCCTGAGCAGAAATCCCGCGCACTACTTTCACAAAAGGCGGAATTTTTGCACTGACCGCACCGCAAATCAGGATAACTTCTGCGCCACGAAGCATGGCGGCTTCTGCAATGGCACACCCCATCTTTCCTGTGGAGTGGTTCGTTAGGTAGCGAACAGGGTCCAAGGACTCCTGTGTGGCACCTGCTGTGACCAACACGGTTTTTCCTGCCAAATCGTGTGGCATTGCAATCGTTCGCAGGATATACTGCACCAGTTCTTCAGGCTCTGGCAGTTTTCCTGCGCCTACCGCGCCACAGGCCAGTCGTCCAGAAGCTGGCGTAATTACCTGCCAACCATACTTTTGTAGAAGCTGAAGATTATCCTGTGTCACAGGATTTTCATACATATTAGTATTCATGGCTGGTGCAATCAGCTTGGGACATTTACAGGCGAGGACGGTCGTTGTCAACATATCATCCGCTAAACCGTGGGCCAACTTTGCACAGACATTGGCCGTTGCAGGGGCGATAATCACTAAGTCTGTTCGCTGCGCCAGAGAGATATGCTCCACTTGATGCACAAAATTTCGGTCGAATGTATCTACCATTGTGCGGTTCCCAGTAAGCTGTTCAAAGGTCAACGGCGCAATAAATTCTGTGGCATGTTTGGTCATAACCACTTCCACGCAGGCGTGGAGCTTAACAAGCGCAGAGGCAAGCGCGGCGGCCTTGTAGGCGGCGATGCCGCCTGTAACACCCAATAGTACTGTTTTTCCCTTTAGCATAGAGACTCCTCCTTGAACGGATACTTGATGCCATTATAATCTGAAGGCACCGCTGTGTAAAGGGAAATAATTTTCTTGAAATCATATTGGAACTTATATATAATGGTGTTGCCTAATTGAGGTTAGATTGCGCTGTAGTCGCTGGGGCGAAACGGTAGCAGGAGGTAATTAAATATGAAAACAAAACTTGTGGAAACTAGACGCATGGTGTTGTTGGCTATGCTCAGTGCTATCTTGCTGATGATGTCTTTTACCCCTTTGGGGTATCTGAACATCGGGCCATTAGCCATTTCACTGAATATGATCCCCGTAGCCATTGGAGCAGTAGCTCTTGGACCGGGAGGTGGTGCATTCCTTGGTGCAGTATTCGGCATGACAAGTTGCCTACAATGTGTAGGTATCGGCGGAACCAGTGCCATGGGTATGATTTTATTTGAAATCAGTCCGTTTCTTACGATTCTTCAGAGATTTGCTCCCCGTGTGCTGGCAGGATGGCTGTCTGGCATTGTGTATCGGGAGCTTCGCAAACTGCATTTTCGGTATGCCAGTTCTGTCGCAGGATTTAGTGCCGCTCTGTTTAACACAGTTCTTTTTATGGCGGCACTTGTACTGCTGTTTGGACAGACGCAATACCTACAGGAACTGATTGCTGGCAGAAATGTCCTGGTCTTTATTATCAGCTTTGTGGGAATCAATGCCGTGGTTGAATTATTTTCGACCACGATTGTTGCTGGTGCTGTATGTAAAGCATTGGAACATCTAAAAATGACTGGAGGGAAATAATATGCTCTTAGCGATTGATATTGGCAATACCAACATCGTCATCGGTTGTATTCAGAAAGATGAGATTCTGTTTAAGGCACGCATTGCCACTGACCATACGCGCACCTCTGACCAGTACGGTGTGGAGATTAAGAATATGCTGGAGGCATTTGGGGTCAGTAAGGATGATATCGTGGATTGTATTATCTCCTCCGTTGTCCCTCCTGTGTTTAATTCCGTAAAAACTGGTGTAATCAAAGTGATTGGGAAGCAACCCATGGTTGTGGGCCCAGGGCTTAAGACGGGACTCGATATTCATATTGAAGTGCCTTCTCAGGTGGGTAGTGACCGTATTGTTATTGCCGTAGCAGCTCTGGCTGAATATAAGGCACCGCTGATTCTGATGGACCTTGGCACTGCAACGACTATTGAGGTTGTGGAACCAGAAAATGTATATATGGGCGGTGTAATTATCCCCGGTGTTAGAACCTCCTTGGATGCACTGATTAGTAAGGCGGCACAGCTGACAGGCATCAGTTTGGAACAGCCGAAAAAGGTGATTGGAAAAAATACCGCTGATTGTATACGAAGCGGTATGATATATGGCACAGCTGCGATGATTGATGGCATGATTGACCGAATGGAAGAAGAATTGGGGCACAGCTCCACACTCATTGCTACTGGCGGTATGGCGCAGTTTATCACCCCACTTTGTAAGCACTCCATCATCCTTGAAAACGACTTGCTTTTGAAAGGTTTGAACATTCTCTATAAAAAGAATAAAAAGCACCATTAAAGCAATTGTTGTCACAGCGTAACCACACGGAATCCCAAGTCGCAAAACAGTTGGTGCTATAGAGAAGAAAGAAGGTCTTGTACGAGCTAATTACAGCCAATACAAGACCTTGTTTCTATTTCCTCACAGACGCAATAGGATTACCTCATAAGACCAAGGTTACTCCCACTCTTTTTCCGTTGTATTTTGTGTGGTCTATATCCTCCAAAACAACGGGGAAATGAGACTAATTTTACATACAACCCTC
>JAZNIG010000090.1:0-20776 GCA_045577355.1 Faecousia sp.
CCTCCATCCACGCCTTGACGTTGGGCATCTTATCCAGATGATCATAGATGTTGACAAACGCGCCATCATCGCCCCAGCTAATATCGGTAGAGGACAGACTGTTGACAGAAGCCAGTTCCGGAGGCTTCTTCTCCGCGATCAGCAACTGAATCTCAGCGCCTTCGATGTACTGGATATCAACACCCAGCAGCTTCTTGACCTGACCGTACAGCCAGGTATCCTGATAGTTCACCTCGGCATTATCCTTGGCATAATTTGCAATCTTAACACCGGTCAGGTCGGGCCGTACATATGCGGCTCCAGTAGAACCGGCGGGCTCGTTGCCCTTGGTTTCCGTGCTGCCCGTGGTGTCATCGTTGCCGCCGCCGCAAGCAGCCAGCAAACCAACGCACATAACCAGAGCCAGGAGAAGCGCAATCAGTCTCTTAGACATTTTCTTTTGCCTCATTTCTTCAGATTTTTTGTTGGCAGTCTGTGGCGTTCCGCGCCTGCCATGCCACACATTGCAATGTTGCATAAATATAATAACCGATTCTTTCCAGAATTGCAATATCTAAATTATTCTGTTGTGTCCTTTTTGTTAACTGTTTGCACAAATTTTCTATCTGAAGCCCTACGTAATGCTCTATTTTCGTCAAATTGTACAAATTGGGGGCAAAATTCTCGCCTCCCACACCAGCACTCCTCAAGAAGTGGGAACACTGCGCAAAACCCGCCATCTATGGCGTTTCGCTGAAGCCGCCAAACCGTCTTGCCGTAAAGCCTGATTGCACGATTATTTCCGCACATCCAGGCACTGGCAGGCAACTTCCGACCATGCAATTTTCCGGCAAAAAGGAGCTGTCCCAATCAATGAGGCAGCCCCTTATGTATTATGTATTATGCCAGTTGGCCCAGCAGGCCCTTGCCCTCTACCATGACACCGGAAATATTCACATTCTCGTCAAAGCAGATCAGGTCCGCATCCTTACCCGGCTGGATGGAACCCTTCTTTTCGCCCAAGCCAATGATTCTGGCCGGGGTTAGGGTCATCATCTTCACCGCGTCACACAGGGGAACCCCCGCCTTTTGGGTCATAACACGGATCAGCCGGTCATCGGTAGCAATGCTACCGGCAAAGGCAGAACGGTCCATCAGCTTAGCCACATCATCCTCAATGACCACCTTCTGGCCATTTTCCAGGCTGCCCAAAATAGATTCCTTCACATCCTGTCCAGCACAGCGCATGGAGTCGCAGGTCAGTGCCACCTTATCAGGGCCCTTGACCCGGTACACCATCTCCAGCAGCTCATAGGGCAGATGACAGCCGTCCGCAATAATCTCCACAGTCATTTCCGGTATACAGAACGCGCTCTCCAGCACACCACCATGCCGGAAGCCGCTTCTGCGCACAACCGTAGACATTGCAGAATACAGGTGTGTCACGTGGGTCACGCCCTTATCAAAGGCTGCCTTGACCTGACTATACTCCGCATTGGAATGGCCTATAGAGGGAAGAATCCCCTCTTCCCCCAGGCGCTGGGCAAACCTCTCCGCCCCGTCCATTTCCACCGCCAGCGTCCACCGGGCAATGGCACCCCGGCCATAGTCCAGAAACATCTCATATTCCTCAGGGTCCGGATTCCGGATATAATTGGGATCAATGGCGCCGCTCTGGTCCTTATTCAGGTAGGGGCCTTCCATGTGCAGGCCATGCAAATAGGGGCCCTTACCTGCCAGTTCTTTCTTTGCCAGCCGAAAGCAGTCGATACTCCGCAGGATCTCCTCCCGGGTCGCCGCCAGGGCGGTGGGAAGGATGGTGGTCGTACCGTGCTCCAAATGGGTCAGACATGCACTGGAAAACGCCTCCAATGTGCCATCCATGAAATCCGCACCACCAGCGCCGTGGGTATGCAGCTCCACAAAACCGGGGGCCAGATATTTGCCCTGCAGATCGATTCTTTGGTCGTAGGGAAGCTGGGGATATTGGGCATCAGAGCCCACACTGTGAATCTTTTCGCCCTCTACCACAACATACCCACGGCAGACACAGTCCTCCAGAATCACATTAGCATTATAAATCAGTGTCAGCACATCGGTCACTCTCTTTCCGGCAGTTTTTACAAGATGTACTTACCTGCATCCGCATCCACATACAGCTTGGCAGCCGCATGCTTACGCATGATGGTAGCGGGGCAGGCTGTGGAGATCTCATCCTCTACCATGTGCTTGATAGCATTTGCCTTGGTGGGTGCAGGTACGGTGCAGAACATAGCCTTTGCACCGGTCAGGCCGGGCACGGTCACACTCAGCGCATGGGTGGGAACCTGGTCAATGCTGTCGAAGCAGCCATCATTGACCTGCTGATTGCGGCACACCTGGTCCAGCTCCACGACCTTCACCAGCTTGGGATCATTGAAATCCGCCACAGGGGGGTCATTGAACGCAATGTGGCCGTTCTCGCCCACACCCAGTAGGCACACATCCAGAGGATTATCCTGCAGAAGCTTGCTGTAGCGGGCTGCCTCTTCCTCAGGGTCAGCAGCATTGCCATTGAGTAGGTTCACAGTCTTGAAGGGCTTCTTGCCAAAAATCGCCCGCTGCAGGAAATTCCGGAAGCCGGCGGGATGGGCAGGATCCAGCCCCACATACTCGTCCATATGGAACGCATTGATCCGGGTCCAATCGATGCCCTCATCGTTCAAGAGCTCTGCCAAAGTCTCATTCTGAGAAGGTGCAGCGGCAAACATCACATTGATGGTCTCCTTCTCTGCCAGCAGCTTCTTAATGTGGGCAGCGGCCTCCTGGCCGGCATACTTGCCCATAGTAGCACGGGAATCAAACACCCGTACGTGCAGGTTGTCGCAATTAAAGTCCTTTAAAATTTTCATGTTGATTTCTCCTTAATATATATGTATTTTTATCGGGTCATGGTTTTGGAGCGGCTGGCAGTGATCTCATTCTGCAGGGGCTCGCCCTTTTGGAATCGGATAATATCCTCAAACACAAAGCGGGCTGCGGCAGGACGTTGATCCATGGTGGGGCCGCCCAGATGGGGCTGCATGTGCAGGGTTTCCAGCGGGATCTTCCAGAAGGGGTGGTCCGCCGCAGGAGGCTCATGCGCATACACATCCAGGGAGGCACGAATCCGCCCGGTCATCAAGTGCTTGGCCAGGGCTTCTTCGTCAATCAGGTCGCCACGGGCAGTGTTGACCAGAATCGCCCCATCCTGCATCAGGCTCAGCAGCCCATCGTTGATCATGTGATGGTTGGCGGGATTCTTGGCAGCGTGCAAAGAGATCACATGACAAGTGGAGAAGATCTCCTCCAGGGATGCCTTCTGTACGCCGATAGCGGCTGCCTGCTCCTCGGTGGTATGATTGGAAAACAGCTTGATCTTTGCCTGGAAGGGCTTCATCATTTCAATCAGGTTTCTGCTGATAGCGCCATAGCCCACAATGCCGATGGTCTGATCAAACAGGGACTCGGTCTTGAAATTCGCCGGCTTCCAGCCGCCCTCCACAGTATGCATCTCATACTCGCTGAATCTGCGCACCATATACAGCATATGGGCCAAGGTTCCCTCAGCCACGGTCCGGGCAAACACCTCATTGCCGCAGACAATGCGGATACCACGTTCATACATTGCATCACTTACAATCCGGGCCACTGAGCCGGCTGTATAGGCGACCAGTTTCAGCTTGTTGGCCTTTTCCAGCACCTCTGCCGTGAATTGGGGACAGCCCCAGGTGCAGACACAAACATCCACATCCACCAGCGCATCCCTGAGCACTTCGGGGGTCAGGCGCTCCGCACTCTCATTCCACGTGACATCGCCCAGACTTTCCAACAACGCAATGTTTTCTTTTGTCATAAAAGAATCGCGTATAAAGCCTACAGGCATCGCCATGTAAATTTTCATATAGATCCTCCTTTCATTTTGGGCCAGTATAACCGGCCGTCGGGTATATAGTATCACAACCATTTTAATAATACCATACTTTTCCTCTTATTGGGCATGTTTTTTTTTAAACTTTTTAAAAATTTGCCTTTCATTCCCTATTCCCTGTCGCCCCACACCTAATTGGACTGACATTTCCCAATCAAACACTTTCTCTCTGCCCCACGCAGACCCATATTCATCACTTCTTTTAAGTGCAAAAAACGAATAAAAGACTGGATTTTCCGGAGTAAATCACTATAATGGAAACTGAATGGTATTGTCTATCGGCACGCTTACCCCAGGCAAGCCCCGGCAGTAACCTAAACCAGCAAGGAGAAACCACAGATGAAACAACACCCCTTCCTTTTGTCCATTATCACCGATGAGATCTCCCAGGACCCGGATCTGGCCTTGTCTCTGGCTGCTGAGTTTGGCTTTGCCGGTGTAGAGCTGCGCAGCGTGTGGGATACTCCTGTAGAGTTGCTGGAAGATGACCGGATGCAAGCTCTTGCCACCCACATTCAAGAAAGGGACCTGCAGGTTTCTGCCATCGCCTCCTCCTTCCTGAAGGAGCATTGGGGTAACGATGACCGGGCCAAGTTTCACCGGCTGGTGAAGGCCTGCCACGTTTTTAACTGCACCCGGATTCGCGGCTTCAGCTTCTGGGCTCACCAGGATTATACGGATCAGGCCTTTGCCGACTATCTGCATACATATGACGAGCAATTGGAACAGGAGGGTCTGCAGCTCATGCTGGAAAACGACCCCTCTGTCAATCTGAACACCGGCAATGCCCTGGCCCGCTTTTTCAGCAGCTATCAGCTGCGCAATATCGGTGTTCTGTGGGACCCCGGCAATGACATTTATACCTGCGGTGGCAAAGTAACACCCTTTCCTGATGAATATAACGCTGTGCGCCCCTTCGTCCGTCATATCCACGTAAAGGATGCGGTCTATGAAAACGGCCAAGCCAAGGGTGTTGCCCTTGGCGATGGCTGGATGGACTTTGCCGGCCAGTTCCGGGCTCTGATCGCCGATGGCTATACCGGCTGGGTCACGTTGGAGCCCCACTTCCGTCTGGACAGTCAGATGGATGAGGCGCTTCTCAAGCGCCCCGGCGGCGCCGCTTTCTCTGAGGGCGGATATATGCCTTCCCGAATCAGTATGGAACGCTTAACCGAAATGCTTTCCCATCTATAAGGATGGCCTATTCTGAAAATACGGATTTTTTGAAAATCTTTAACGCTCTTGCATAGAAAAATAAAATCTATTTTAGGGGGAACTCTTAATATGTATCATGCCGGTTTGGTATCTGTCAGTTTTCGCAACTTAAGTCCGGAAGAAGTGGTTCAGGCAATGGCTGACAGCGGACTGAAATACGTGGAGTGGGGCAGTGATGTACACGCACCCTGTACCGATACAGCGCGTTTGGCGCAGATCGTTGCCCTGCAAAAGCAGTATGGCATTATTTGCTGTTCTTATGGTACTTATTTTCGTCTGGGCTTTACGCCGATCGAGGAACTGCACGATTATATTCGTGCAGCGAAGCTACTGGGAACGAAGACACTTAGACTGTGGGCAGGAAAAAAATCCTCTGATTTGTTTGCTTCTGATGAGCGGGATGACTTTTTTGAAATTTGCCGTCAGGCAGCTAAGATTGCAGAGGATGCCGGTGTGACGCTGTGTATGGAGTGCCACCGCAGGACCTATACAGAAACCAAAGAAGGCGCGCTGGAGCTGATGCAGGCAGTCAATTCCCCTGCTTTCCGGATGTACTGGCAGCCCAGTCAGGCTTTAACTATAGAAGGCAACGTGGAATACATTCGTCTGCTAAAGCCCTATATTGACCATCTGCATGTATTCCACTGGGCCAACGAGATACATTATCCCCTGAGCGAAGGCAAGGAAAATTGGAAGGCCTACTTTGCTGAATTTTCCGGCGACCGTGCTGTACTTCTGGAGTTCATGCCCGACAATCGGGTAGAGAGCCTGCCTACAGAAGCAGACACCTTGCGCTGCATCATCGCCGGACGCTGAAATTCAATCCTATGGACATATATAATCACGGGGTTGCTGCAGAATACAAACAATACTGCTAAACGGGCGCGTTGCAAAGTAAAGCAACGCGCCCTTCCGCTTATACTCTTGCGTGACCCCGTGCGCAGATCACATCTACTACCCGGTCCACATATTCCTGGCAGACCTGCCGGGTAGCTGCCTCTACCATGACCCGGATCACCGGCTCTGTGCCGGACTCCCGCACCAGAATACGGCCGGAGTCTCCCAACAGACGGGCCACTTCCGCAACAGCCTCCTGCACAGCAGGATCATTCTGGGCATCCGGTTTGGACTTGACCCGCACATTTTTCAGCACCTGGGGATAGATAGTCAGGCCCTCACAGAGCTGGCTCAGCTTCTTTTTCTTTGCCAGCATCACCTCCATGACCTTCAGGCTGGTCAGGATGCCGTCACCGGTAGTGGCGTATTTGGAGATAATAATATGGCCCGACTGTTCACCGCCCACGCGGCAGCAGTTATTGACCATATATTCATACACATACTTATCGCCCACAGCCGTCTTGGCGTAGTTAATGCCCTTCTCCTCCAAGGCTTTATACAGGCCAAAATTGGACATGACCGTAGTGACAACTGTATTATTGTCCAACTGCCCCCGCTGGGCCATATAATCACCAAAAATGTACAGAATGTGGTCACCGGTAACAATCTCTCCGTTTTCATCTACACACAGGCAGCGGTCGGCATCACCGTCATAGGCAAAGCCCACATCCAAGCCGTTCTCTACCACAAACTTCTGCAGCACTTCAATATGGGTCGAGCCGGCGTTCTCGTTGATATTCGTACCGTCGGGCTCTGCGTTGATCACATAGGTTTTGGCGCCCAACGCATCAAATACAGATTTTGCAATATTCCAGGACGCGCCGTTGGCACAGTCCAGACCCACCTTCATACCCTTAAAGGAGAACAGACCCAAGCTGATCAAATAGCCAATATAACGGTTTCTGCCGGAAACATAGTCCACTGTGCAGCCCACCCTTTCTCGGGTGCCATAGGGCAGCTCATCCCAGACTTTTCCAAACAACTCCAATTCGCCGTCAATATAAGCCTCTACCAAGGAGATGGTCTCCTCGTCCATTTTCTCGCCGTTTCCGTTGAGCAGCTTAATGCCGTTGTCATAATAAGGGTTATGGCTGGCAGAGATCATAATGCCGCAATCAAAATCGTCCATCCGGGTGACGTAGGCAACAGAGGGCGTGGTAGTCACGTGCAGCAAATAGGCATCCGCACCGGAGGCGGTCAGCCCGGCCACCAGAGTATACTCAAACATATAGCTGGAGCGGCGAGTGTCCTTGCCGATAACGATCCGGGGCGCTTCCTCGGAGCCGGCCCGGCGTTTCAATTCTCCATAATACCAACCCAGAAAACGGCCCACTTTATAGGCATGATCCGCAGTCAGATTTACATTAGCTTCTCCACGGAACCCATCAGTGCCAAAATACTTTCCCATAACGATTTCTCCCTATTTCAAATTTACTGTTTCTCCGCAATCTTTCCGCCGGTTTTATAAATGCTGTTTTCAGGAACAGTGCCACGGACACAGGACAGTGGGTATACATTGGAATTGCGGCCGATCACTGTACCCGGATTGAGCACACTGTTACAGCCTACCTCTACAAAGTCACCCAGCATAGCACCTACCTTCTTCTGTCCGGTGAGGATCTCCTCTGGTCCATGGATCACCACCAATGCCTTATCCGACTTCACGTTGGAGGTAATGGAACCTGCCCCCATATGGGCCTTATAGCCTAAGATACTGTCACCAACATAATTATAGTGAGGTACCTGTACGCAGTCGAATAAAATCACATTTTTCAGTTCTACCGAATTGCCCACCACGCAATTCTCCCCCACCAAGGCAGCGCCCCGGACAAAAGCACAGTGGCGCACTTCTGTATTTGCGCCAATGATACAAGGCGCTCCCAGATACGCTGTAGGGGCTACCTTTGCGGTTTTGTGGACCCACACCTGATGTTCCTTTTGAGTATATTCCTCGGGATCCAGCTTCTCTCCCAACTCCGTGATCAATTCCTTAATCCCTTTCAGCGCTTCCCAAGGATAATCAAAACCCTCCAGGTACGCCCCTGCCAAACTATGGGACAAGTCGTATAGTTGTTTGACCATATACATTCCAGCACCCGCTTTTTGACAAAATATATTTCGACAAAAAAATAGTCGCAAATGATACAAGGAATTATACCATGCCCCGTCCGCAAAATCAATCCTTTCTTTGGTTTTTGCAAAATTATCCAGCGCACAATTCCCTATGCCGTATTCTTCACCCTTACAAAACGCACGTCCCCGGCAGGCGCGTGTGTAATTACCACCTGGATGTGTGACTGCTCCCCATAAAAAACATCCGAGACGGTGTGTCCCGGATGTTTTTGTTATTACTTTTTCATAGCTGCCTTCACTATCGCCAGAATCTCCTCCGGTGTCTCCACTGGGCTGGCGATCAGCTTTTTGGGGCAGACCGCGGCACACAGGCCACAGGCGGTACATTTTTCATAATCGATCACCGCCAGGTTGTTTTCCACACGGATAGCCTCATGGGGGCAGATCTTGGTGCAGACTCCACAGCCAATACAGCCCTGACTGCAGCCCCGGACGGTAACCGCGCCCTTGGCATGGGAATTGCAGGCTATGTACACATTGGTGCCATAGTCCACCGGGATGATCAGCTTCCTGGGACAGGCCGCCGCGCAGGCCATACAGCCGGTACACTTTCTGCTGTCCACCTTCGCAACTCCGTCTACAACACGGATAGCGTTATACTTACAGGCGCTGACGCAGTTTCCAAATCCCAGGCAACCAAACTTACAGGCCAAAGGACCGTTACCGCCCACCTTAGAGGCAGCCAGGCAATCCTGAAAGCCTTCATATTCCGCCTTCAGCTTCGCGCCCTGCTTATTGCCCTCGGAGTCTACTGTGCGGTAGCCGGAGCAGCGGACCAGCGCGACCTTTCGCTTCACTTCGCCCACTTCTACGCCCATGATTCTGGCCATTTCCTGGGCACATTCATTGCCGCCGGAATTACACAGTCCCACATTCGCTTCGCCGTTCAATACAGCCTCGGCATAAGCGCCGCAGCCCGCATAGCCACAGCCGCCGCAATTGGCACCGGGCAAGCAGTCATTCAACGCATCCAACCGGGGGTCTGTTTCCACATAAAAGAGCTTGGAGGCCGCCGCCAGTACCAGACCAAAGATCAGGCCCAGGCCGCCTAAAATACCAATCGCAATTAACACTTCCATTATTTCTCCAACCTCCTTAACCGATCTTCAGGCCAGAGAAGCCCATAAATGCCATAGCCAGCAAGCCTGCCGCGATCAGGGTAATGGGATAGCCCTTAAAACTCTCCGGGCAATCAGCTTTGTCCACGCGCTCCCGAACAGAAGCAAACAATACAATCGCCAGAGTGAAGCCCAGACCACCGGCCGCGCCGTTAATTACGCTCTGCAGGAAATCGTAGCCCTCCTGGGCATTCACCAACGCCACACCCAAAACAGCGCAGTTGGTGGTGATCAAAGGCAAAAAGATGCCCAGGGCCTTATATAGCGCAGGTACGCTTTTCTTCAGAAACATCTCTACCACCTGCACAATGGAAGCAATCACCAAAATAAATGCCACAGTTTGCATGTACCCCAGCTTCAGGGGCAGCAGCACAAAGCTGTCTACAGCCCAGCAGGCAGCGGAAGCGATGGCCATCACGAAGGTAACGGCCATGCCCATACCCAGGGCCGTATCAATTTTCTTAGATACGCCCATAAAGGGGCAGATGCCGTAAAATTTTACCAAAATATAGTTCTCCGACAACAGGGCAGACAGCAAGATTCCAAATAAGATTTGCATATATCCGTTCATCGCTTCGCCGCCTCCTTCTTTTTGTCACGCATGCGGCCTGTCAGCCACTGGAAACCCGCAATCACGAAGCCCAGGGTCAAGAAGCCGCCTACAGGCATTACCATTTGCATAGCCGGATAGCCCTCAGGAATAATCACGATTCCCTCACCGCCGTTAAGGATGCCGCCGCCGAAGGTGCCGGCACCCAACAGCTCCCGGATCACACACATGATGACCAGTGCCACCGTATAGCCAATGCCCTGACACAGGCCGTCCGCCGCAGAGGCCAGAACACCGTTTTTGGAAGCAAACGCCTCCGCCCGGCCTAAAATAATACAGTTGACCACGATCAAAGGAATAAACACGCCCAGACTTTCCGCCAGATCCGGCAAAAATGCCTGCAGGAGCAGATCTACGATGGTAACAAAACCCGCAATGATCACAATGTAGGCCGCGATCCGGATCTGGGAAGGAATCACCTTCCGCAGAGCGGAGATCAGCACATTGGAGCAGATCAGAATAATGGTAACAGACAGGCCCATGCCCAGTCCATTAAACAGGCTGGTGGTGATCGCCAGTGTAGAGCACATGCCCAAAAGCTGCACCAGCACCGGATTTTTGGTCAGCAGGCCCTCATATAATTGTTTCTTGAAATTCATAGGAACGCCTCCTTAACCCAGCTTTGCCACACAGGCAAGCGCGGCGTTAACGCCTGTAACTACAGCACGGGAGGTAATGGTGGCGCTAGTCAGGGAGTCTATCTGTCCAGCATCCTTATCCACGGCCAACCCCCCACTCTGGCCGGCAAATTGCTGCCGGAAGGCTTCGCCCTTGGCATTGTCCGCACCGGCTACAGCACCCAACCCGGCTGTCTCCGTGTGAGAGATCACATCGATCCCCAGCACTGTTCCGTCTTTGCTCACACCAACCATCATAACAATCTCGCCGTCAAAGCCGCCGGGTGCTACCTGCACCGCATAGCCCATATCTGAAGCGTATACTGCCTGCACCAAGCCGGTCTCATCGGCAAATTGTTCCAGTTTCTCTCCGCCGCCAGGCAGGACCGCTTCAATGGCAGCCTGGGTCTTTTGGGCGGTCAGTGCTTCAATGATCGGCTCTGTAACCGCATTGACAGCAGCCAATGCCGCAGCCACCGTGGCGGTGATCACCAGCAGGGTCAGTGCCAGGCGCAGGATGTACAAAGGTGTACTTTTCTTCTTCATCACTTCGCCACCTCCTTCTTAGGCGCGCCAAACTTCTTGGGCCGGCCAATACGGTCCAGCAAAACCACACAGCAGTTCATCACCAGGATCGCATAGCTAACGCCTTCGTTGTAGCCGCCAAAGTAGCGGATCACAACAGTCAGCACGCCGCAGCCAATACCAAAGATCACCTGCCCAAGTTTCGTCACCGGGCTGGTTACATAATCGGTAGCCATAAACAGCGCGCCCAGCATCACGCCGCCGGAGCAGAGCTGGGCTGCACACCAGACGAGCTGATTATTGCCCATAGGGAACAGCAGTGACAGCACCGCCACAGTGCCCAAAAACGCCACCGGGATCCGCAGACTCACCACCTTGCGGATCAGAAGATATCCGAAGCCGACCAGCAGAAGCAGCACGGAAGTCTCGCCAAGGCTGCCGCCCACATTGCCCAGGAACATATCCAGCACACTGTCAGCAGGAAGCTTGCCCTGATGCATAGCTGCCAAAGGCGTTGCAGCTGTCACCGCGTCAGTAGTTGAAAAAATCCCTGCCCCATTCTCAAACCCTACCTTGACCCAGGTATTCATAATCACGGGCCAGCTAAACATAAACGCTCTGGCCGCCAGGGCGGGGTTGACAATATTCCGACCAACACCGCCAAATAGCTGCTTGACCACTACGATGGCAAAAAAATCACCAAGAATGATACACCAATAGGGTACTGTAACCGGGCAAACAAAGGCCAACAACACACCGGTCACAATCGCAGACAGATCATAGCCCTTGCAGTGGACCTTCATGACCTTGCAATAGATCCATTCAAAGAACACGCAGGCAGCGGCACTGACCAATGTCACCATCAGCGCCCGGAAGCCGAAGAAGTATACGCTTCCCAGCAAAGCAGGCAGCAGGGCTATCAGCACATCCCGCATAATGGTCTGGGTTGTTACCTTGGAATGGACATGGGGGGAGCTGGAAATCGTCAGTTCATAGAAATATTTCATCTGTGCCATTTCACTACCTCCTCCTTACTTTCTGGCTGCTGCCTGGGCATCACGGACACGCTGCTTCGCCGCCCGGAATCCCAGCACCAGCGGAACGCCGGCGGGGCAGGTATAGGCGCAGCATCCGCACTCAATACAATCCATGAGATCTACAGCCGTTACATCCTCCGCATCACCGGTATACATTGCCTTGTAGATCAGCACCGGCATCAGATGCATGGGACAAACCTCAATACATTTGCCGCAGCGGATGCATCTGGCGTTTTCCACCACATACTTATTCTTTTGTCCCAGAATCGTCACCGCATTGGTGCCTTTGATTACCGGCACCGCCAGGTCATACTGCGCCGCGCCCATCATAGGACCACCGGACAGAACCTTGTAGGGATTCTCCTTGTGGCCTACAGCCTCCAATAGTTCATTGAAACTGGTACCGATGGGAACCAGCAGGTTTTTGGGTTCCATGACGATATCGCCGGAAACCGTTACAATCCGACGGATCAAGGGCATCCCGTCGTATATCGCATCGTGGATCGCCTTGCAGGTACCGGCGTTAAACACCGCGCAGCCCACCGCCGCAGGCAGTCCCCCGGAGGGAACCTGCCGGCCGGTGACCGCGTAAATAAGCTGCTTTTCCGCGCCCTGGGGGTACTTGGCAGGCAGGATATCCAGCACAATGCCGGACTTCCCCTCCATCGCCTGCTTCAGTGCCTTTGCCGCTGCAGGCTTATTGTCCTCCAGCGCGATGTGGGCACTGCGCAAGCCCAGAATTCTCATGATGATCTGCAGACCGGAAACCACTTCCGCAGGATATTCCTGACACAGCCGGTCGTCAGCTACGATGTACGGCTCACACTCAGACACGTTAACAATAATCGTGTCCACCTTACCAAGGCCTGAGCTGAGCTTCACATGGGTGGGGAAGGTAGCGCCGCCCATTCCCACAATCCCCGCCTCCCGGATAATGTCCATCAGTGCCTCTGGGGACAGCGCCTGAACTTCTTCCTGGGTTCTTGGCTTCATATCCGGACACAGGGTGTCCAAGTGATCATTTTCAATGACCACGCTCATCATCATCGTACCGCTGGTGTGGGGCCGCATTTCCACAGCCTTTACCTTGCCGGATACAGGCGCATGCACTGGCACACACAGGCCCTGATTGTCACCGATCTTCTGGCCCATGGTGACCAGATCCCCTTTTTTGACCAGGGGGTTGCAGGGCGCGCCGATATGCTGGGACATGGGAACTACCAACACATCAGGCTCCGGGAACGGGTACACCGGATGTTTTTCCGCGTACCACTTGTTTTCCTTGGGGTGGATGCCGCCAAAGAACGAAAATGCCATAGGGATCACCTCTTCGTAAACTGATACATACGGATCCATACCGTATTATACTACATATATGATACTGTATATTTCTAATTTTGTCCACCGGCTTCTTGTGGTTTTTTCTGTTTTTTCTTAAAAAGTGTAAGCATATCGATATATTTTCACCTATTGCATGATTTCCAATTTACCTTCTTTTCCCTTTCCTGTCAAATTCCAGTTTGACGAACCGGTATGATCGTGCGCGTAGGGGCGACCCTTGCGGTCGCCCGCAGGTTTTCCGCCGCAAAACCGTATCTAGCCTGTAGGGCGGCGGCTTGCTGCCGCCGAGAACCGCATTAAATGGGCGGCGAGACCAAGGCTCCGCCCCCCTTTGCAATTTACGGCGGGCGGCCGCAAGGGTCGCCCCTACGCGCATACATCAACAGATCCCGATCAATATAAATTTGCTGTTTTCCGGCAAGCGTAAGGGGCTGTCTCACTAAAAAGCAAGACAGCCCTAGGTTTTAATATTCTCCCAGCCAGCGGCGCTGGGTTGTTGTAACAGCCTGTCCGGCTGCCAGGGATTTGGGTACATCCAGGATACGTTGGTTGCGGCTGCCCCGGAAACTCAGTTCCAGGCTTCGCTCCTCCAAGAGAAACGGTCCGTCAATCAGCAAATCAATACATTCCAGCAGTGTACGTTGGGCTTCACTCCCCTGCAATAGCTGCTCAAAAGTATAGCCAGTGTAGGACGCTACCTCATAACCATTTGCTTTCAATAGCCGGGCCAGTTTTGCAAACCCCTCTGCTTGCGCAAAGGGCTCACCGCCGGAAAATGTCACCCCCCGGCACAGAGGGTTGGACTTTATAATTTCCAACACCCGCTCCTCCTCCACCGGTGTACCCATACCAAACGCCCAAGTCTCTGGATTATGGCAGCCGGGACAGTGGTGGGGACAGCCCTGGCTGAAAACCGCCGTACGGATGCCCGGCCCATCTACGATGCTGTCGCTTACAATGCCCGAAAGCTCAAGCATTCTTGCCCATGCCGTGTTTCACACGGTCCCGCTCTTCGGCGCGCTTTGCATCATTCCACTTGTCCATAGTACCTACCAGATAACCGGTGATCCGGCGGATCCGCTCAAAGCCAATACCCTGGCCCATTTTCTCATTGTTGGATTTTACTGTCATGGTCATTTCCTCCTATTGTTTAAAATTATTCAATTCCTTGAAACGCGGGCATCTGGGGATACTTTCTTCTCAGCTCCTCCACACGCTCCGGATCGATCTGCTCGCCCTCATGGCGTCCGCACCGAGGACACACATCACCGATAATACCCACATAGCCGCAAACCGGATCCCGGTCCACCGGGTGATTGATAGAGCCGTAGCCGATACCGCAGTCGTGCATGCAGCGGACAACCGATTCAAAAGCCTCCACATTGTGGGCAGTATCGCCGTCAAGCTCCACATAACTAATATGTCCGGCATTGCACAACGCATGATATGGCGCTTCCAGTCGGATCTTATCATACACAGATATGTCATGCCACACAGGAATATGGAAGGAGTTGGTATAATACTCCCGGTCCGTAACACCCTTGATCTTACCGAACCGCTTCTGATCCATGCGGATAAAGCGTCCGGACAAGCCCTCGGCAGGCGTGCCCAACAGGGTGAAGTTCATCTTCATTTCCTGGGATTTCTTATCGCAGTAGCTGCGCATGAAGCCAATGATTTCCAAGCCCTTCTTCTGCATATCCTCGCCGCAGCCATGATGCTGTCCGTACAGGGCAGTCAGTGTCTCCGCCAGACCGATAAAGCCGATAGACATGGTGCCGTGCTTCAGCACCTCCCGCAGGTCATCCTTCACGGACAGGTTGTCGGAATCCAGCCATACACCCTGACCCATCAGGAAGGGGTAGTTATAAATATGCTTGTCCGCCTGAATCTCAAATCTGTCCAGCAGTTGCTGGGCCACCAGCTCCAGCATAGCCTCCAGTTTCTCATAGAACAGCTTCTCGTCACCGTTAGACTCGATCGCCAGTCTGGGCAGGTTGATGGAAGTGAAGGACAGGTTGCCTCTGCTATAGGCAATCTGACGGGTAGGATCATAGACGTTACCCATCACACGGGTACGACAACCCATGGTCGCCACCTCTGTCTCGGGACGCCCGGGCACATAATACTGCAGATTAAAGGGAGAATCCAGGAAGGTATAGTTGGGGAACAGCCGCCGGGCACTGACCTTACAGCTCAGGCGGAACAGGTCATAGTTGGGGTCCTCCACATTGTAGTTGATGCCCTCCTTGACCTTGAAGATGTGGATGGGGAAAATACAGGTCTCGCCGTGGCCCAGACCCGCATCCAGGGCAAGCAGGATATTCCGAATGACCATCCGGCCCTCAGGGGTGGTGTCCGTACCGTAGTTAATAGATGAAAATGGCGTTTGGGCACCCGCACGGGAGTGCATGGTGTTCAGGTTGTGGACAAAGCCCTCCATGGCCTGCTTGGTATCCCGGTCAGTCTTCTGCCAGGCCCGCTTTCTGGCCCGGGCGATCAATGCCGCTGCCTGGTCCTGGGTCAGGGCATACTGCTCTGTCAGGTTCCGGGCAACCGCCCGGTCAAAATCAGGGGTATTTTCCAGCCGGGCAACTACCCCGCAAGCCTCCTCTGCCGCCTGAACCGCAGCCTTTACCTTCTCCATCTCATCATCCAGATCCAGCAGATCTTCCAGAGATTCCTTCAGCCGGCGAATATAGGCCTTGCGGAAGGTCTTGGCAACACCCTCAGCCATACCGTAATCAAAATTAGGAATGGACTGTCCGCCGTGCTGATCGTTCTGATTGGACTGAATCGCAATGGCTGCCAACGCAGCATAGCTCTGGATGCTCTGAGGCTCCCGCAAATAGCCATGACCGGTACAGAAGCCATTGCGGAACAACTTGATGATATCAATCTGACAGCAAGTGGTGGTCAGTGAATAGAAGTCAAAATCGTGGATGTGGATATCGCCCTCCCGGTACGCTTTCGCGTGCTCCGGGCGCAGCAAATACATCTCATTATAGGCCTTCGCGCCGGCAGCGCCAATCTGCAGCATGGAGCCCATGGCAGTATTGCCGTCGATGTTGGCATTGTCCCGCTTCATGTCGCTGATGCGGGCATCGATGTTGGTGATCTCATCGATGGTCTTCATCAGGGCAGTATTGGCCTCTCTGGCCCGGGTGCGGTTGGCCCGGTATAGAATGTATGCCTTCGCAGCAGCAGCAAAACCATGGTTCATAAGCTGTCGCTCAACCGTATCCTGGATGGCCTCAATATTGGGCGCATCAGAAGGGAACCTGGCCTCCAGATCCCGTTGGACGTCATTCGCCACACGGGCTGCGTCGGCAGCGTCGCCGTCGCGGGACACTTCCAGGGCTTTCAGAATGGCAGCAGCGATCTTGTTCTGATCGTATAAGACCACACGGCCGTCGCGCTTGATGATACTCTGGATCATAAGTACTAACCTGTCTTTCTATGTATTAATTTGAACATAAGCCACAACATATTGTAGCTTTTCTTTCTGCTCTCCACAATATATTGCCACATACAGTTCCTTTTGTCAAGGGCAAATCCGCAGCTTCCAAAAATTTTCCTGTTTTATCTGCAAAAAACCACCCAACTCCAATACCGGAGCCGGATGGCTATTTCTATTTGTATTTTGCATGTTAAATCACCAGCAAAAGAATTCCCAGCACCAGCAGAACCGGGCTCAAAACCAGACACCACCTAAAGGCTCGGGAAGACTTTCCCTCCACCTTTGTCAGTGCATCATCCAAAATCTCTACGCCGGGTGTGCCTTTTTTACCAAACCAGTACCGGATATGCACTAGCTTCCCATCTTCATACTTATCGGTTTTCCCGCAATAGAAACCGGTCTTTGCCACAAAGCTCCGATTCCGGGCGCCGGTAAACCGGACGGTGTACTGCGCACTGCCGCCTTCTCCGCCGTGTACCTGCTCTACCACACCGGTGCTTGTGACCTTCTCCTGGGGCGGCTGTTCCGGCTTATGAAAAAAGGACACCAAAAATACCGCGGCCGCCGCCGCGATCAATATGATCCCTGCCAAATTGATCCCTCCATCGCATCTGCAGCCACTTCGCTACAGTAATTTTGTATATTATAGCATTTTATGGATCAGCGTGTCAACTCCCCACACATCCCCTCTTATTTTCTATTTTCTTTAAATTCTTATTGACAATCGATAATTTCAGTGCTATTATGCAGCCATAAGGAGGCGTGCTCTATGCATCAACATCATCTTTCTGCCCGTATCACACTGTGGGTAAACCGACTCATCGGGTTGCTTTTGGCCGTACTGCTGCCCACCCTGCCCCTGCTGCTGGACTGGTATTGCAATTTCCGCATCCTGACCCATGCGGAGTACTGGGCAATCGCCATCGCCTTTTACTGCAGTGCTGCTGTGGTTGCGGTGGCCCTGTGGAATCTGGACTGTCTGCTGCGCAATATTTTGGCCCTGTCTGTCTTCACCAAAGACAATGTCCTGCACATCCGCCGGGTCTGCCGGTGCTGCGGCGGGGTCAGTCTGATCTGTTTGCCCGCGGCTTTCATCTATTTACCCCTGTTATTTATGGTGGTCATCATGGCATTTCTGTGCCTGGTGGTCAGCGTTGTGGCCCAGGTCATAGCCGCGGCTGTTGCCATCCGGGAAGAAAACGACCTGACGATCTAGGAGGCTGCTATGGCAATTATTGTAAATTTGGATGTGATGCTGGCAAAGCGGAAGATGACCTCCCTGGAGCTGGCCCAGCGCATCGGCATGACTCCCGCAAATCTATCCATTCTGAAAACTGGCAAAGCCAAGGCTGTGCGCATGAGTACCATGGACCAGATCTGCCGGGAACTGAAATGTCAGCCCGGCGACCTGTTTGAATACGTAGAGGACGCGGACCCCTGGAAGCGGTAATTTCTTTTCTCGAGATGATTGTTTTTTGAATAGGGGAAAGGCCGACAACTATGTCCGCATATCTGTTCGTACAAAAGATTTGCAAGTGAGAATGAACTAACCGATAAATCGAATTTTAACGAAGTAGTGTGATTGTATGAAAAAGAAAATCATTATTAGTAGTGCAGTTGCAATTTCTATAATAGTTGTTGCTGTACTTACTTTGACAAATATGTTTACCAAAGGAGTAATTACAGGTAAACTTTATCGTGTAGATAATGTCTATGAGGAAATTTGGAACATGGTCAATTCCGAAAAAAATGGGACTCAAACTATTCTCACTACATCAACAGAGGGTTCAAAGGTTGATTATGACTTTGGATGCTTTGCACAAGTAAATATACCTGTAAATGATGAATACAGTGTTGTTTTGTCTTTTCATCAAGATGAATTGTGTATTTGGCTATTTGAAAAAAATAGTAAAAATCATGATGCTGCATGCTATGTATACAATTATCAAACCAATACTTTATACGGCAATCAAGAGGAATCGCATTTGATTGACAAATTTACGTCGTTATATTATTCGTGGGTAGGAAACGATGGGAAATTCAATTCTGAAAATCAGGGTGATTATACATTTGTATTTGCAGAATATCCTTTATCGCACAAATAAAAGGCTTTGTTATCAAAATGCAAAATGTCGAATACAACGGTAGGTTTCCTACCTAAAGAAACAATACTCGAAAGGAAGGAACTGTATGGAACAGCATCATAACACGGACGGCTGGGAGATGCCGAAGGGAGATGTCCAGTCTGTCAGCTTCCCTATCGGGCCAAAGGAACTGATTTTGGCGCTTTTGATGTCCATATGCGGACTTCTGCTGTGCAACAGTATACTCTATGGGGGCTTCAACCTGGGCTTTGCTATCTTTGCGGACCTGGGTCTTCTGTGTACCGCGGGGTATTTGTTATGGTCCGGCTGCCGACTCACCGGCTACAGCGCCTCTCTTTTGATTTTAAGTCTGATCATTCTGGCCGGTTTTGCCCGGTCCAATGACAGCTTTGTAAAATTTGTTCTGGTGTGTTTCCTGCTGGTCAGTGAAAATTTGGGCCTTTGCCTGCTGGCAGGCCAGAACCGCCGGTCCTCTGACGGAGTTTCTTCTCTGCTGGATGCGCCCCGCACACTGTTTTCCCTGGGCATGGGAATGCTGCCTGCCGCCTTTGGAGGGCTGCTCCAGGCTTTTCGGCGCAGCGGAACTGCCGGAAAAAAGGGCGGCGCTATTTTGCTTGGCTGCTGCATCGCCATCCCGGTCCTCGGGGTCATGATTCCACTGCTGGTCAGTGCGGACGCCGCCTTTGACGCGCTGCTTCAGCTTCTGCCGGAATGGGATCTTTCCGAACTTTTTACCACTGCGATAGTAGGGATCTTTCCTACCTGTGTCTTATATACCCGAAGCATCGCCCTGAAGCACAGCGAACAGGAATCGACTGCCCCAAAAGCTGCCCGGAAGGGCATCAGCCCCCTGACAGTAAATACTGTCCTGATCGCCGTAGCCCTGGTCTACGGGGTGTATCTTGCCAGTCAGCTAGCCTATTTCTCCGGTGGCTTTTTGGGAATCCTGCCGGAAGGCTACACCATGGCCCAATATGCCCGCCGCGGCTTCTTTGAGATGGCCTGGCTGTGCGCCATCAACCTGTGCCTTATGGTTCTGTCTGTTGGGTTGGTAGCAAAAGCAGAGAAAACGCCCTTGTCCACCCGGCTGTTGTGTCTGTTTGTTGGCATCGTGACGCTGTTTTTGGTGGTTACAGCCAATGCCAAGATGTTTTTGTATATCGGCTCTTACGGCCTGACCCGGCTGCGGGTACTGACGGAAGTGATCATGCTGTGGTTGGGCATCACCACGCTGCTTGTGAGCATTTGGCTGTTTGTTCCCCGGCTGGCCTATATGAAAGCGGTGCTGCTCAGCGCGCTGGTGATCGGCGGCAGTGTTCTCTGGGCCGATGTGGATACTGTGGTTGCCCATTATAATGTTTCGGCCTATCAATCCGGCGCACTGGAAACCGTGGATGTATATTATCTGGACAACCTCGGAAACAGCGCCGTGCCCTACCTGCAGCTTCTTACCGAGGACCGGAATCCGGACATCGCCAAACAGGCAACGCATCTGCTGCAGTATCAGCACATATCATCCGCTGAGGATTTTCGCGAGTGGAATTATGTAAACCACATCGCTGCCAAACGTTTGCCCAAGGATGCTGTGACGGATAGGCCATGAAGAGATGCGTCCCTACATCCATTCTTGGTGGACAGCTACACCTTTAAGGGGGCTATAAAAAACGCATATTTATTCCGTTTAATCCATAAAATAAATTTACGGCGGGAGAAAGGCAGCGCCCTACGGCCTCTTCGGTGAGATGTTTGTTGGGGGCCGGGTGGCTCCCGCCGGGTATTGCGTATATTGA
>JAZNIG010000091.1:0-2656 GCA_045577355.1 Faecousia sp.
CCACAAGGATCATTGCCCATATTGATGAGCATTTTGGCGGAAACGTCTTGGCAGTTGGTGGCCTGTCCCTTGGCGGTCAGATTGCTATGGAAATGCTGACACAAAGGCCGGACATTTGTCGCTTTGCGTTGCTTGAAAGCGCTTTGGTCAAGCCATCAATACTGATCCATGCCCTGATTAAACCCTCCTTTGGTATGAGCTACGGACTGATCAAGCAGAAATGGTTTGCCAAAATGCAGGCAGCCTATCTGGGCATTCCTCAGAAGCTGTTCGATGATTATTACCGGGATACCTGCAAGATTTCCAAAGGAGATATGATCGCATTCTTAAAAAGCAACAGCGCCTATTCCATAAAGCCTGCTCTCCGCGATGCGCAAGCCAAGGTACATATCGTTTTTGGCAGCAAAGAGCAATCCTCGATCCGTACATCCGGAAAACAGCTGAATCGTATGCTCCCGGACAGCACTTTGGAAGTCCTCCCCGGATACAGACACGGCGACTTAAGTCTGAATCATCCGGAACAATATTCGCAGATGCTTTTGACATTGATTTCATAAGGATGGGTTGTCTATGTTTTTGAGAATGTTCGGTATTGGTGTTAGCGACGCAATTACTGGTGGGCAGACAGAAGGTGTGATCACAGATGTCAAAACCTGCTGGTGGCTTAAAGTCAACACCAAGCCAGTCCGCCGAAACATGTTCGACGGTGCGTTATTCCCTCATATCATCCATTTTACCTACTGTGTAAATGAGCAGACCTACACAGGAAAACGGTATGTAAATTGGAACAAGCAATGTCCTATGAAGGGTGAGAAAATCACCGTATATTATGAACCGGACAGGCCTGATAAATATGCTGTTATCGTTTCTACACCGTTAGATAAGAGACTTTAAAGGAGGTTCTGCTATGCCTGCGTTTATTGTTTCTGCCCTTGTTGGCATCGTATGTATCGTTCTTGGTGTTTCAAATATGAAAGGCAATATATCATCGTTGCACTCATACCACAGAAACAGAGTTTCTGAGGAGGATCGAATTCCTTTCGGAAAAAAGGTTGGTCTTGGAACTATTATTATCGGCGTAGGAATCATTATGTTTAGCGCCTTGTCTGTTGTGACACTCTACACGGATAACGAGGTGTTCACATTGATTGGAACAGGAATCCTCATTGCCGGCATCATTGTTGGTTTAGTGATTAGTTTTAAGGCAATGATAAAGTATAATAAGGGAATCTTTCAACCCAAAATCTCGTTATAAAACGCCGCCCTGGAGCATAGCTTCAGAGCGTCTTTCGTTATGAGTTGATAATCTCCAGCATGAGATGCGCACCGTATTGCAGACCGTCAATAAAGGCTTTGCGCTCGTAAGCAGTACAGAGGCTACAGCAAAGATTGAACACAGCATTATTATCATTCAACGGCAACGCACATAAAAGTGCATCCAATTCCTTAAAGCCATCTCTGATCTCCGGTGGGTCGGATTCATGGGATTCTGCGTAGGCTTGGTATAGTTGATCCAGGACGGTTTCGCAATCGCTATCACCGAGATCAATGGGGTGGGTATTTATGTATGCTTTCAGCCGCTGGGCAATCTTATCCATGTCGGCGCCTCCTTGCCTTTTGTAATTTGATTAGTAGCTCGTCCACAGCGTCGGTGTACCTCCCTTGTTGGAGCAACTTATTGCGGAAATGGAGCATTCCATTAAATGCAAGACAATACTCAGCTGAAGAGAGAACAACTACTCGTTTAGGTGGTCTCATTCATAAATCAACTCCCCCATAACCACGGTTTCTGCCTTACTACGGATGGCATTCATCTGCCGCACCCATTCCATTTGGTTTTGTGCCTTCAGTTCCTCCGTGATGCCGTCCCGCTCTTTTAGCTGCTCCACCAGCCGGTCATACATCTTGGTTGCCACTCGGTCAACCTCTTCCAGATGGGTAGTCAGCTTACCACTGAGAAACAAGGCCGTATAGAGTGCATGGTTATGTTCCATCAGGTGCTTGCGCCTTCGCTGTCCCCAAATGCCGATAGCCGGACTCTCTGGTACTTCCACATTGGGAAGTAGATAGTCACCCTCCTGGCGATAGGTGCCACCTAGTTTTTCAAATGTTGCTTGCATTTGCTTTGTCTCCTTTCGTTCTGTCACCATTGTCTTGTGGTCCTACCGGTGAAAAACATCAAATTGATGTTTTTCACTGATAGGTACCGCCTTCCGGTTTATCTGCCCCCATTGTATCGACGAAAGGGTTAGCTGACAAATGTGCCGCAAATGACAAATGCCCCGGTTCATGACAGAACCGGGGCACATGACCTTATTTCATTCTTTTCTCAAAGCGGCAGAAGCCATCGCCGCCGGGAACATCATCGGGATAATCCTCTCCCGGCTCCGGGTGCGCTTTGCAGAAGAATTCCACAATGTGAAAACCGCATTTGTTCACATAGAAATGAATGTTCCGCTGCTCAAAGTAAGGTGTGTGGGTTTCCCATATTTCCGTTTCCGGATGCAGTTCTTCGATGGCCTGCCATGCAGCAAAACCAACACCCTTGCTATGGCAATCCACATTGACAAATAACAACTGAAGTTCGTTGCGGTTGGTGTCTGGATGGATCGCGAGTACAGTTCCACCCACCACTTCGCCGTCTAAAACGATATTG
>JAZNIG010000092.1:0-4392 GCA_045577355.1 Faecousia sp.
GCCAGAAAATTGCCACCGCTCTGGTAGAAGGCAGGCCTCTACGAATTGAAGGTGGAGATTATACGATCTGCGACGGAAACAGTTTGGATTGCGGCCATGACACATGTGTAAAATACCAATATCGTCAACAATACAATAATAAAAAAGGAGAATATATTATGAGAATCGCAGTTACCTATGAAAATGAGGAAATCTTCCAGCACTTTGGTCACACCGAACAGTTTAAGATCTATGATATAGAAAACGGAGCGATTATTGCTTCTCAGGTCGTTGATACCAACGGCAGCGGACATGGTGCGTTAGCCGGTGTCCTTACCGCGCTGAATGCGGATGTATTGATCTGCGGTGGTATTGGCGGTGGCGCGCAGATGGCGCTTGCAGCAGCCGGCATCAAGCTGTATGGTGGCGTATCCGGCAACGCCGATGCTGCGGTTGCTGCCTTTGTCGAAGGCAAGCTGGAATATAATCCCGATGTCTGGTGCAACCACCACGACCATCACCATGGTGAAAACCATACCTGTGGGGAGCATGGCTGCGGTGGCAATTGCGGCAATCACGAGTAAGCAATCATTATTAGCATACAAAGAAGGTGCAGACAATGGCAAGATATTCAAAAATGCAGCGAATGTTTGTTTGCTGGATTTGCGTAATTCTTGCGCTTGTTTGCGCCTTTTCTTTTCTGTTGCCCCACATTCATACATGTGACGGCACGCAGTGCGCTGTCTGTGCGCTTCTTGCAGACAGGGAGCCGCTATGGCTCCCAAGCATTGCACTTATTGCTACTGTGACAGTTATTTTGTATGCACGCGAAACGGTAGCAGATACAAAAAACTGCGATCAGAATTCTTTGGTGCGACTAAAAGTCAAGCTTTCAAATTAAGACAGAACCATCCCTATATCTTAAATTTGAAAGGAAGTAACTATATTATGATACAAATTCAATCCCTCGGTAAGCAGTTTCAGAACGAAACCCAAATCTCTTACCGGGATATTACATTTGCAACCGGGCGTTCCTATATGCTTTTGGGTGCTTCCGGCTGTGGAAAATCCACATTGCTGAATATGATCGCAGGTGTGCTTTCTCCCACGACCGGAACGATCCTGATTGACGGCAAGGATATGACTGCCGCTTCCCAAAAGGTAAAGGACCGTTTCCGAATTGAGAAGATTGGATACATTTTTCAGGATTTTAAGCTCATCAACGAAATGACCGTTGCCGATAACATCGGCATTCTTCGGTTGGAAGGCATTGACGTTTCCGGTTTGGATGAAATGCTGCAAGCTCTGGATATCTACGAAAAGAAAAACGCAAGGATCAAGCACCTGTCCGGCGGTCAGAAGCAGAGAGTTGCCATTGCGCGGGCGTTGGTAAAGAAACCGGATATCATTCTGGCGGATGATCCCACCGGCAATTTGAATTTCGCCATTGGCGAGCAGGTGATCCGGCAGCTGGTGAAGGTTTCCAAGGGCAAGACCCTGATCGCGGTGACCCACGATGACCGGCTGGCAAAATACTTCGACGAGGTCATCGATATGAATGAAATGACCGGCGGTATGCAGGACATTCCTTCTGAAAAGGAGGGCTGCTGATATGCTGAAATTTGCGCTGAAGAATATGGCCATCAAGAAGATGCAGGTCATATTGATCATTTTGTCTATCGTAATCTCTGCCGGTATCGCAGTACTGGCATTTAATGTAGCCACCCAGGTGGACGAAGGTATCACCAATAACGCCGGGTATTACTCTGCTATCGTAGGTCCTGCCGGAAGCAGTACCCAGTTGGCTATGAATTCTATGTATTTTACCGATGAGCCTGTGGGCACGGTCCCTTACAGCATCGTAACCACCCTGCAGCAGGATTCCCGGGTCACGCAGGTGATCCCCTTTGCTATGGCAGATAATTATAACGGCTACGGAGTCGTTGGCACAACACCGGCATTTTTGCAGAGCAAGGATCTGAGGGCGGGAGAAATGTTCGCCGCCGATGAGACTTTGCAGGCTGTTGTCGGTTCCAATATTGCAAAATATAATTCTCTGGAAGTGGGAGATGTGATTTATACAAGTCACTCGGCCAACGGATCTGACCTACATACAAAAGGAATCACAATCGTCGGCATTCTGAAAGAAAGTCACTCCTCCTATGATAATATTGTGTTCACCCAGCTAAAAACCCTTTGGGAAATGCACGAGCATGGGGAGCAGGAAGAAAACAGTGCAGAGGAGCACCATCACACCCACGGAACGGTTTGCGCGGTACTGGTAAATACCAAAAACCCCGGCTTTGCTATGCAGCTGGTGGAAGAATATGACGGAAAGATCATAACCGCTGACGACGGCGACAGCACCACCTTGCAGGCAATTGAGCCTATGAGTGTTGTCCGGGATGTGCTCAATGATGCGGATGATACCAAGTATATCGTGTTTGTTCTTTGCGCCGTCATTTTGGTAATGAATATCATGATCATTTCCATCATTACGCTGCTGAATATGTATCACAGTGCAAAAGAAATATCCCTCATGCGTCTGATTGGCATCAGCATGAAACGAATCAATCTTCTGTATGTCATTCAGAACGGTATTATGGGTCTTTGTGCGGTCATTTTGGCATTCTTTGTGTCCAGAGGCTGTATGGTGCTGATGAATGACTATGTGGAGTCAATGGGCGTGGTTTTGAATATGAGCAAGGTCTACGCTGCGGAATTTTTGATTCTGCTTGCGGTATTTATCATCAGTGTGCTGCCTACCGTGATCTGGACCTTCTCCATGTCAAAAAAAGACGGCATCACAGATTGAGGTAACCCTATGAAAAGAATGAAAACAATATTCGCGGTGTGTCTTGTACTGACCCTGTTATTCTCCTTCGCAGGATGCAAGCAAGCGCAAAGCGGTGAGGCTACCAAGCTGAGCTTTCAAGCGGCTTCCGGATATGACTATTTGAAGACCCTGGATGGGAAGCAAGTTACCATCAGCGGTTATATGGCTACCAGTTCTCCGGTGGATGGCTCGTTTATGTTTCTAATGAACCTACCATACCAAAGCTGCCCCTTCTGCGTGCCCAATACATCCCAGCTGTCCAATACGATGGAGGTGTATCCCAAGAAGGGAGAAAGCTTTGGCTTTACCAATCAGGCAATCAAGATCGTTGGCACACTGGAGGTAGCAGAAAGTGAAGATAAGCCTTTCACAGATATGTACGGCTATGAGTTCAATTATAAGATCGTAGATGCCACCTATACCATCATTCAGGCGGACGAACTTTCCGAGGATATGGCTCTTTGGCAGAAGATCGCACAGACCGATGTTGTCAGCGATATCTACAGGATGTATGACTATGTGAATTTCCTGTGCGCGTGGAATACTTACTATGTCAACTCCGGAACGGATGAAAACGGCAACGTTGTTCCCGGCTACTATCTGTACCCGACAGATGCCGTCTACCTGATAACTACCGATGGTGCACAGTATAATTACGGTTATAAAGACGGCTATTTCGACAGTATTATTTCCAAAATTGAGGCAGTTGATCCCAACGCCTTTGCGGATCTGGTTGCCAATGTTCGCAGTGCGGAAGTGTTAGCGCAGAAAGCGTTGGCTGAACTGGAAAACGAGCACTATACTTCCGAAAAGAAGTACCTGGAACAATTCGGTACAGAAGATCTGGTATACACCCTTACCATTGGTGAAGAACTGACAGCCGAAATGCAGACGCTCTATTCCGCATTTGCAAACTGGTTAGGAAGTTGGGAGATGTAATCACACAAACAGTCATCGAAAAACGCCACTTGTAGGATTACCTTACAAGTGGCGTTTATGTGTGTCAATTCCGACAGACAGAATCGTTTATCGTTTTATACATCGTTATTACTTCATTGGCATCCGCACATGAAACTCCACCAGCCCATTATAGCAATTCACCTCGATGTGGCCGTGATGGGCAACCACGATTGCCTTGGCAATGGCAAGGCCAAGTCCATAGTGCTTATCCTCGCCATTCCGGGCGGTATCCACGCGGTAGAATCGCTCAAAGATCCGCTCCCGGTGTTCTGCAGGAATTTCATCTCCACGATTGACCACAGAAAGTTCCACCATGCCGTGTTCTTTTTTTAAGGTCAAGTACACCCCGCCATTGGCTTTACTGTGACGAACTGCGTTATCCAGCAAAATGGAGGTAAGCTGTTTCAGTTGTGTGCTGTTACCTTCCAGGGTAATGCCGATTGAGATATTACTGTTCAGCGCAAGCCCCTTTTCAAAGGCAACACTTCCAAAGGGGAGGGCTTCACCGGCAACCAGGCGGCACAAATCAATGTGTGCCATCTGGGGCGTGACATTTTCCGTCCGGGCAAGCTCCAGCAGTTGACTGACCAGCATCCCCATGCGCTCATTCTCGTACT
>JAZNIG010000093.1:0-22842 GCA_045577355.1 Faecousia sp.
CGCCCTGGTGCTTGATGACTTCCTTCTTGGGCAGCATGGCGAAAGTGCCGTCAGCTTCCATCTTCTTCAGCTGAGCCAGACGGTCGATACGGGTGCGCATGGTGCGGAAGTTGGTCAGCATACCGCCCAGCCAACGGGCGTTGACATAGTAGCCACCGCAGCGGATGGCTTCTTCCTTGATGGCGTCCTGTGCCTGCTTCTTGGTGCCGACAAAGAGAACGGTGCCGCCATTAGCTGCGGTCTCGCGGACGAACATATAAGCCTCGTCCAGCTTCTTAACGGTCTTCTGCAGGTCGATGATGTAGATGCCGTTACGCTCCGTGTAGATGTAGGGAGCCATCTTGGGGTTCCAGCGGCGGGTCTGGTGACCGAAGTGTACACCGGCCTCCAGCAGTTGCTTCATAGATACGACAGACATTTTGATTTTCTCCTTTTGTTTTTTCCTGCACCCCGATCATCTCGCACTGCCCGCCTTTTTCAAGACACTTGGGGGTACGATCACCGGGTGTGTGGTGTAGATTACTATGGGCAAAAGCCCATGCCGAATTATTATATAGGACGAATATCCATTTTGCAAGTAGTTTTTCCAAATTTTTTCAGAAATATTCCGCCTTTTTTGCAAAAACCGCCGACAGGCGCTCCTGTCAGCGGCGAAGACAGCTTTTCGTTCCCGGTGCCGGAATATACACACAATTGCAGGTGTGACTAAAACAGCAAGCCCAGCTTGTGTCGGGGGATCCGACATTCGTCCGGCTTGGCATCCACCAGCACAATGTCCGGCCCCATCCGGCGAATACAGTGCCAAGGAATCACAAAATCATCCCTTCGCCCCCAAAGGCCAAAAAAGCGGCAGGGTCCGGGCACAATGATCGCGGTCAGCTTTCCCTCCGGTAGTTCAATACAGGCATCAGAAATAAAACCCAGACGCCGGCCGTCGCTGACACAGATGACCTCTTTGCAGTGCAAGTCCGTAAATTTGGCAGACATACCCAGCCCCCCTATACCATGTTTAGTTCAGCCTATGCTCCCAAAGCCAAAACATGCACGCAAATTCCATTTTGTAGCGCTGTGGCAAAAACGTTCTGTAGGGCGGGAGGCTTGCTCCCGCCCTACACTAGCTGTGCTAAAACTGCCCGGTAAATACAATTTTACGACACGGTAAAGGCCTTGCGCATGGTGCTGATGGCACTCTTTTCCAGCCGGGACACCTGGGCCTGCGAGATACCCAAAGCGCCGGCCACCTCCATCTGGGTCTTGCCGTCGTAAAAACGCAAAGAGAGAATTTGCTTTTCCCGGCTACCCAGCCCCCGGAAGGCCGTGCGCAGAGCAATGCGCTCCATCCAGTTTTCGTCTGTGTTTTTGGTATCGCAAACCTGATCCATTACTGTCAGCGGATCCCCGCCATCAGAATAGACCGGATCATGCAGACTTACCGGCGCACAAACCGCATCCAGAGCCTCGGCCACATCCTCTGTGGGCAGGTCCAATTCCTTGGCCACCTCTTCCAAGGTTGGTTCCCGGCCCAGCCGCAAAAGCTGGGCCTCCTTACACTGCAGCACCCGATAGGCCACATCCCGGATGGATCGGGATACCCGGATCGCGGAATTATCCCGCAGATACCGCCGTACCTCTCCGGCAATCATAGGTACGCCGTAGGTGGAGAAACGCACCTGTTTGCTGGGATCAAAATTGGCAATGGCCTTGATCAGGCCAATGCACCCCACTTGGAACAAATCGTCGGGGCTTTCTCCCCGCTTTTCAAAACGTTGAATAACAGATAGCACAAGCCGCAGATTTCCCTCGATCAGCTTTTGGCGGGCATCCTCATCTCCCTCTTTGGCCTTGCGCAGAAGCACATCCATATCCGCCTGGGACAAAACCTTTAGCCGGGCGGTGTTCACACCGCAGATCTCTACTTTTCCCTGCATATGGTCCTCCTGAAAATACAAAAGCTGGTAACAGTATTTCCGGGCAGAAGAAAATCATACTGCCGTGGTTTTTGTGAAAAAGTCACAAAAATTTTGGCGGCACGACCCGACGCACAGCCTCCAAACCAGACCCATTTGGAAGAATTGTCAACTTTTTCGCCAAAATCCCGAAAAAATGCAGTCCCGAAAATCGGCAACATAACCCCCATAATACCCATCGCAACCGGGCGGTATGCAAATTCATATACAGTTATATAGGAATCGGATACATAAAAAAAACCGTCAAATAGCTGTTGAAAACCTTGACTTTTCCACATTCTCCACAGAGTTTTCCACAGCCCTTTTCCTGCGGGAAAGTTTTTCACAGATATACATTTTAGTTGACATAAGTATTTTCGACAATTTTTGATTTTTTTCCATTTTTCCGCTGTCAAAATTTTGCCAATTACCCAAAACGAGGTAAAAAAAATAGGACTTGACCTTTCCTGTTAATCCGGCGTGCAGTGTGTAGATATCCCATGGAAATATTTCACACGCCCCCTGCCCTTCATGAAGCAGCGATCTGATATTTACCTTGTATTTTCCGCAATTATGTGGAATTTTTCAAAAAAGGTATTGATTTTCTGCACAAACCACGCTATAATGGGTAAACGCGTGAGCAAAATACAGAACAGGAGGTGTGACCATGCCCAATATTAAGTCCTCTAAGAAGGATGTTATTTCTTCCAAGATCGCTTACGAGAAGAACAAGGCCGAAAAGTCTGCCCTGAAGACCGCCGTGAAGAAGTTCGAAGCTTCCCTGACCGAAGGTGACCGCGCTGCTGCGGAGGCCGCCTACAAGCTGGCTGTCAAGAAGGTCGACCATGCGGTTATCAAGGGTATTCTGCACAAGAATACGGCTGCCCGCAAGAAGAGCAGCATGACCCTGCAGCTGAACAAGCTGGCCTGAGCTCTCTGAAAATATCTCCTTCCGAGGATACCTTGGAGGGAGTTTTTTCATTATATATAGGTATTGCAAATTTCAGTTTGTCGGGCTATTTTTCATCATTCTTTGTAGGGCAGGGGCTTGCTCCTGCCGTTTCAGACAATAAGTTATCGGGCGGCGGGAGCAAGCCCCCGCCCTACAATGGGTTTCAGCATAACGGAGCAATAAATACAAATTTGAAATGCGGCAAACAGTATGCTATAATCATCGCAAAAGGAGGTGTTTCCATGGCAAAGCTTTCTGATCCGATCTCCATTTTAAAGGGTGTTGGACCGGCCAAAGCCAAGCAATTCTCGGCCCTGAATATTTTCACCCTGGAGGATCTGATCTGCCACTTCCCCCGGGCCTACGAGGACCGCACCCGGCTGATCCCCATCGAAAAACTGGAACCGGACCAGCCCGCCTGCTTCAAAGCCATGGTCATGAACGCCCCCCGCACCGCCCACATCCGAAAAGGCCTGGACTTGACCAAGATGCAGGTTGCCGACCACTCCGGCCGACTGAATCTGACCTTTTTTAATAATAAATACGCTGCCGAGCAGCTCCAATACGGTAAAGAGTACATTTTTTACGGTGCTGTATCCGGGGATTTTATCGGCTACAGTATGACCAACCCCATATTTGAGTCCCCGGACAGCACACCCCTGACCACCCGCCGGGTACTGCCCATCTACCCTCTGACCGCCGGTCTTACCAACAGCACCATTTTAAGAGCTGTGCGGCAGGCCCTTGCCATCTGCGATCCGCCGGCAGAGATCCTGCCGCCCCAGGTACGGCAGCAGTATGGCATACTGCCCGCGGACCGGGCCTATCGCGCCATTCACGAGCCAGCCTCTATGCAGGAGGCAGAGCTGGCAAAAAAGCGGTTGATCTTTGAGGAGTTTTTTGTGTTCTCCGCAGGGCTGGCTTTGATGCGGGCCTCCCGAGCCGAAAAACGGATCGCTCCCTATGCCAACCGGGACCTCTCCCCCTTTTATAAGGCGCTGCCCTTTTCTTTGACCCACGCGCAAACACGGGCCATTGAGGAGATCACTGCCGACCTGTGCCGGGGCACACCTATGAATCGGCTGGTTCAGGGCGATGTGGGCAGCGGCAAAACTATGGTCGCCGCTGCTGCAGCCTATCTGGCTATAAAAAATGGCCAACAGACAGCGTTGATGGCACCTACAGAAATTTTGGCGGAGCAGCATTACGCCTCCCTTTCCAAATTGCTGACCCCCTTAGGGGTATCTGTTTGCTTGCTGACCGGCTCCCTCACTTCCAAGCAAAAAAAGGAAGTGCGGACCACCATCGAAGTGGGGCAAGCGCAGCTGATCATCGGCACGCACGCGCTGGTAGCCGATGCCACTGTTTTTTCCAATCTAGGACTTGTAATCACCGACGAACAGCACCGCTTCGGTGTAGGCCAGCGGTCCAGGCTATCCGCCAAGGGCAGCGACCCCCACCTGCTGGTCATGTCCGCCACCCCCATTCCCCGAACTCTGGCTTTGCTCATGTATGGCGATCTGGAGGTTTCCATTCTGGACGAACTACCCCCGGGCCGGGAACCGGTGGACACCTTCCTGGTAAACGAAAGCTACCGAGCCCGGATCAATGCCTTTATCCGCAAGCATGTATCGGAGGGCCACCAATGCTATGTGGTCTGCCCGGCGGTGGAAGAAAACGGCGATATGGACCTGAAGGCAGCATCCGTCTGGGCAGAGACCTTGCAGAAAACCGTATTTCCAGATCTGCGGGTGACCCTGCTTCATGGGCAGATGAAGGGCGCGGACAAAGAATCTGTTATGAGCACCTTTGCCCAGGGGAATGCAGATGTACTGGTGGCTACCACTGTCATTGAGGTAGGTGTGGATGTGCCCAATGCCACTTTAATGATCATTGAGGACGCGGACCGGTTTGGCCTGAGCCAGCTTCACCAGCTGCGGGGACGGGTTGGCAGGGGCCGCGCCAAAAGCTACTGTATCCTAACCTCTCACAACAAAAATTCGGAAACCCTGCAACGGTTGAAGGCCTTCTGCAAAACCACCGATGGCTTTAAAATCGCGGAAGAAGACCTGCGGCTTCGGGGCCCCGGTGATTTCTTCGGCAGCCGCCAGTCCGGCTTGCCCGTATTCCGGGTGGCAAATCTGAATTTGGATCTGCACACGCTGAAAGCCGCCCAGGAAGCATCCGTCCAGTGGATCGATACCCAGGGCACGGCAGATACACCGGAGGCAGAAGCCCTCCGCAGCCGAATCGGGGCGCTGTTCCGCCGTGCCCAAGGCACGATGAATTGACACAGATATTTGAAATGATATGGGTAGGGGAGGGTCTTGACCCTCCCCTACAGTATGCATTACGATAAAAGTGCGATCAATATAAATTTGCCAGTTAAAAACATTTGTCTAACTTTTTGGGGTCACTTCAAACATTCGCTGCGGCACTTTTTGTTATTCTTGGGTTTTCTTTTCCACATTCAACGCGTCTACCACGATATCCGGGTAGGGATTCACAATGACCGTACGGTAGGTATGATAAATAACCATGCCCGGCTTGCCGCCGGGGGTCTTCTTCACCTGCTTTACCGGTGTCACATCTACCGGAATATTTTGTCCGCCGCCAGTCTCCGCGTAATGGGCCGCAAGCTGGGCCGCCTGAGAGACCGTATCATCCGGCGGTGTAGTACCGCCGCAGGAGATGATCACATGGCTGCCGTGGACCTTCTGGGCGTGCAGCCACAGGTCATCCTTCCGGGCCAGCTTAAAGGTCAGTTCCTCATTCTGCCGGTTATTCCTGCCCACATAAATGGGATAGCCGTCTGTGGATTCAAAGCGCAGCGGCGGCAGCTTGCCCTGCTTCATCCGCTTTTTGCCGCCGTCGGGCCGCACATAGCCGCCTTCCTGCAGCTCTCTGCGAATCTCTTCCAATTCCGCGTCGGTCTGCGCCCGGTTCATCTCCTCCAACACGCTTTGCAAATACTGCAATTCCTGCTCTCCCAGCCCAATCTGCCGGGTCAGCTCTTTTTCCGCGTTCTTCATCCGGGCATAGTCCTTGTAGAATTTTGCCGCGTTTTGCTGGGGAGACAGCAGCGCAGACAAAGGCACTTCGATCCGCGCCATGTTTTCATCGTAAAAATCCTCTACAGTCACGCTTGTCTGGCCCTTTTGGATCCGGTGGATATTGGCCGTCAGGATGTCTCCAAGCTGGCGCAGCCGCTCCCGGTCATAGGTGGCCTGAAGCTCTTTCTCCTGAATGGCCATTTTTCGCTGCAGCCGCTGGCATAAATTGGACACGGTCTTGCGCAGGCTCTGACTTTTCTGGCGCATGGTGTCCCGCCGGTCCCGGAGAATATAGTAACTGTCCAGCAGCGCCCCAAAGGAATCCGCCTGCCGGCAGTCCCCATATTGGTGGATGGGACAAAATGCAAACTGCTTGGGCGTGCCGTCCGGCTGCGCGTAATAATAAGGCGCGGGGTGGTGCAAATGCTCATGGAAGAAAAGATCCAGCCGTTCGGCTGTTTCGTCTATATTGATCTTATCCGCCCGGATATCCTCCACCCTGGCATCCGGATCCCCGGCAGCAAACAGAGCCGCTTCCCGGCATACCAAAGGGGACAGGCCTCCCAGCTTATCCATGAGCCTTTCGGAGATCAGATCCGCCCCCGGTTCGGAAAGCATCGTCATATAATCGTCAAAGTCCCATGCAAGCGGATCCGCCTTTGGAATCTCGTCCGGGGCTTGGTAGTACATCCCCGGCAAGGCGGGGCGCTTGGCAGTTTCGTCCAGGCCCACCCGCCGCAGGCAGTCAATAATCCGCCCATCCGGGCCTAACAGGTACAGATTGCAGGTCCTGCCCATCAGCTCCGCCACCAGCTTTTTCTGTACCGCGTCACCCATTTCGTCAATACAGTCAAAGGTAAAGGTCGCGCACCGCTCCATGGGTGGCTGCCCAATACCGGAGAGCCGGGCACCGGACAGGTGCTTGCGCAGCAGCATGCAGAACATGGGCGGCTCAGCGGGATTTTCCGGGCTGGCAGCAGTCAAATGCAGCCGGGGTGCAGTTGGGCTGGCAACAAATACCAGCTTTTGCCGCCCCTCCTGGCATTTTAATTGCAAAAGAACCGTATCCCGGCTGGGCTGGTGGATCTTCTCCACCCGGGCCATAGCAGTCTTTTCCCGGATCTCATCCAGCACCGCTGTTAAAAAAAACGCATCAAATGCCATAATCGGCTCCCTTCCCTGAATATTGTAGGGCGGGGGCTTGCTCCCGCCGTTAAAACAGTAGCATATTGGGCGGCGGGAGACAGCCAGCGCCCTACAAGCGGTGCTCCAAAACGGTTACTGCTCTTCCATACAGAGCCGGAACAATTCATTGACCCGGTCCTTGCGGCCCAGCAGATACAGCGCCCCAAACAAGGTCTCCAGCCCGGTAGCCTTGGCATATTCCTGTCGGCTGGCAGATTTGGGGGCTGCGTGGGTGTGGGCATTCTTGCCCCGGCGGAAATAGGCGTACTCCTCCTCCGTCAGGTGACGCTTCAGCTTATCCGCAAATTTTGCCTGGGTGGGCGCTTTTACCAGCTCCACCGTATCCCGGTGGAGCTTCAGCACTGTCTGATCTCCCTTGGCGCATAGATAAGTTCGGCACAGTAGCTCATAGACCCCATCTCCCACATGGGCCAGTCCTAAATTAGAGATAGCATTGACCTGGGCCGGTGTTAAACTCATTGTAAAAAGGTTTTCCACAAATCCTTCCCCCGATTCACAAGCAGTTGGGCGCACAACCCGGTAAACAGTCCGGTAACAATGCCGCACAGAAACATTACCGGCAGATAAATGACCAATCCCGGTGTGCCTGTCAACAGCACAGCCATGGCCATCTGCCCCGCCGAATGGGCGATCGCCCCCATACAGCCGGCAACCCAGATCTGCGCCGGGGTCAGCACACGCTTCAGCCCAACGGCTGTGAGCAACGCCAGCAGGCCGCCCGCGGCGGAATAGAAAATTGTACTAAACTGACCGGAAAAAACCGCGCCCAAAAACACCCGGACGAACAAAATCGCCGCTGCTTCCCGGCTACCCAGCACAAACGCCGCATAGATGGTTACAATGTTGCTCAGCCCCAGCTTAATACCCGGAATTGGCACCAACGCAGGAATTTGGGCCTCCACCATAAAAATCGTCAGCGCAATGGCAGTCAAAAGCGCCATCAATGTGAGTTTTTTGGTTTTCAAACCACCACCGCCTTTGCCGATATGGTAACAGATTTTCAGGATCCTGTCAAATTCCAGTTTACCGCTCAATTTCGCATCATTTTTTGTAGGGCGGGAGCTTGCTCCCGCCGTTTAAAACCGTACGTTATCGGGCGGCGGGAGACAGCCAGCGCCCTACAATCGCTGTACGAAAACTGCCCAATCAATGCAAATTTGCGTAATATGCCGCAACAAAAAGTGGGGAAACAGAAAAACCGCCCTTGCAAGGGCGGTCAATCATCGGTGAATTCTACCACATCATTGGGTGCGCAGTCTAAGATTTTACAAAGCCTTTCCAATGTATTCATCGTAATCGATTTGTTGCGTTTCAAATTTGTGATCGTGTAGGCACTCATTCCATACTTATAGATCAGGGTATATGTTGTTACTTTTTTGTCTTTCATGGTTTTCCACAATGGCGCATAGCTAATCAAACATACCCCCACCTTTCTAGCAGATATCTATATTATCTGCTTTAAAAAGCTGGTTGCATATTAGCAAAATTTTGCTTATAATGAAGGATATCTGTATACGAAAGGGGCTGATACTATGCTCAATCAGAAACCCATATTCTCAAAAGCGCAGAAAGACGCGCTGGATGGAAAAACCGAAATGACCGAGGAGCTGTTTTGGTCTTGCCTGCAGACATGCTATGACAGCTACAATATTCAGAAGTTTCTCGAAATTTGGAACAGATACCCGACTTATGTACAATCGTATCTTGATAGGATCAATCGTGAATTGGCCGATCCCCATTCTCCTATACGTATTGAGGAAGAAAAGCATTGGAACGAACTAAAGGCCAAACTGGTTGCAGAATTTGGCGAAGCCTGGCTGGCAAAACTTCTTGATTTCTAAGAACAAGTGGCTGTAAATAACTCATATCAATATACGCAATAACCGGCGGGAGCTAGCCCTCGCCCTACAAACATCTCACCGGAGATACCGTAGGGCGGGGGTTTACTCCCGCCGTGAATTTATTCTATGGGTTAAACGGAATCAATATGCGTTTTTTACAGCCCCACTTTTGGTTTCGGGCTTACGGGCGCATACCCAGGCCGCCCTCCAGGGTCAGGGTCTCGCCGGTCATATATTTAAAATCGGGGTGGGACAGTTGTACACAAACTCTGCCGATGTCCGCTTCCGGATCTCCAAAGTAACCCATAGGCGGCGTGTGGACATTTTTCTCAAAGGCATCGGGATAGGTATTGCGGAAGGTCTCAAGCTGCGCTGTCCACGCCAGCGGGCAGATAATATTTACATTGATGCCATCCTTGCTCCATTCTGTAGCGGCAGCCCGGGACAGACCCCGGATGCCCTCCTTGGCAGCCGCATAGGCACACTGGCCGTAATTGCCAAACAAGCCCGCGCCGGACGCAAAGTTAATAACGCTGCCCCGGGCCTTGGCAAGGTAGGGATAGCAGGCCTGCATATAATAGAAGGTTGCATACAATCCGGAATAGATTGCCAGATCAAACTGGTCGGTGGTATGCTGGATCAGCGGCACACCGGAAGCAGAGGCCTGGGCATTGTTAATCAGTACGTCAATGCCCCCAAAGGCGGCTACCGCCTGCTCCACCACCGCCTCCACAGTGGCTTTATTATCCGCGTTTGCGGAAATATCCGCCTGTATCGGCAAAACTTTTACGCCATACAGCCGCTCCAGCTCCTCCTGCGCATCCAAAAGCTTCTGCTTATTTCTTCCAGTGATCACGATATTCGCGCCTTCCTTGGCAAAGGCAATCGCTATGCCGTAGCCAATAGAGCCTGCTTTGCCATCGGCAAGCACAGCCCGGCCGCCGCCGGTGATGAGCACCGTTTTTCCTGTTAAAAAGCCCATAATCATTCCTCCTTCTCTGATATCGCATAAACGCGTATAGGTGCACAAAGCGGAGAGGCACTTTGCCTCCCCGCCTCATTTTCAATCTGTGTATGCTGGGAAGTGCTGTGAAAATCCCTTTTTCTTGTGCCGCTTACTTAAAATATCTCTCCAGCAGACCCTTCAGTCCACGGCCATGTCTTGCCTCGTCGCGAGCCATCTCATGGACGGTGTCGTGGATGGCATCCAGGCCGTTCTTCTTAGCGCAGGCAGCCAGGTCAAACTTACCCTGCGTCGCGCCGAACTCGCAGTCCACGCGCCATGCCAGATTCTCCTTGGTGGATGCCTTCATGTTGGGCTCCAGGTCCTCGCCCAGCAGCTCGGCAAACTTGGCAGCGTGCTCTGCCTCTTCCCAGGCAGCCTTCTCCCAGTACAGGCCGATCTCGGGGTAGCCCTCACGGTGGGCGATCCGGGCCATGCACAGGTACATACCCACTTCGCTGCACTCGCCGTTGAAATTGGCCATGAGCTGATCAAAGATATACTTCTTGTCCTCTTCGGAGATGTCGGGGTTGTTCTTTACAGTCTTGGCATACACGCCGTACTCATGCTCCGCAGCCAGCTTCATATCGCCCTTCTGCTCCACAAACTTGGAAGCGGGGACCTTGCACACCGGGCACTTAAAATCAGCAGCCAGCTCTTCGGCAGTATGGACATAGCCACAGACAGAACATACAAACTTCTTCATAATTATTTCCTCCAAAAATTTTTATATTTTCTATCATGGTGCCTTGCACCAAAAATTTTTACTGCTCTTCCTCAAAAAGGTCGGGGCCTACACCACACAGAGGGCACTCGTAATCCTCAGGCAGCTCCTCGCCCTCGTAAACATAACCGCAAACAGTGCAAACAAACTTCTTCATGCTGATTCACCACCTTTGATTTGATCTTCCAAACAGGACTGGCACCGGCCGGTAAAGCAGAGCTGACATTCCTCCACTTGCCCGCCGCAGCAGCCTTCTGCCACACTTCGCAGGGAATCGGGCACCTGCATATTGATCAGGTCGATCACCCCTCCACATTCTGAGCAGATGAAGTGGACGTGCGGCTGGGTGTTTCCGTCAAACCGCTCCACGCCCTTGACCGTTGCCACACTGGCGGCCAGCCCCTGCTGCTTAAATAGGCTCAGGTTCCGATAAACCGTGCCCAATGACAGATCCGGGATCATCGGCTTCAGGCTGACATAGACCATTTCCGCGGAAGGATGGGCTGTAGTGCTGCGCAGATAAGCCAATATTGCGTTGCGCTTACGGAATTGCTTTCCGTTGGCTTCCATTTCATCACCTCCTAAATAAGAACAATTCTTATTTACATCTAGAGTATAACACGCCGCTTCTGTGTTGTCAATAGGGAATTTCAAAATTTTTTAATGCAGGGTGGCCGCACCCCGCAAGTATGTATTACCTAGGAAAAAACAGGATTTTTCTTGCTTTTTCTGGATTATTTATTATAATATAATGTATAATCACAAAAAGGAGGGATGTGCTGTGGCTGATAAATTATCCGGCTGTCAGGGCTGCCTGTTGGGACTGGCGGTAGGTGACGCGCTGGGCTTTACCGTGGACGGAAAGACACTGGAGGAAATTTGCGCCGATTATGGTCCTAACGGGCTTTTGGGCTATGACCTGGTCAACGGCTGTGCAGACGTGACCTCCTATACCCAGCTAGCCACATTTGTGGGCAACGGCCTTCTGCTGAGTGTGGCCCGGGGCAGAACAGACTATCTTCCCTTTATCACCCTGAGCCTGCGGGAGTGGGCGCGAAATCAGCAGTTTCACAGAGATCCCGAACCCAGTTATTGCTGGGTAGCTAAGCCCAAGTCCCTGCGCCTGCATAACAACCGGGATGCCCGGATGCTGGATGCTTTACGCGCGCAGACACTGGGTACCCCGGACGCACCGACGAACCGCAATGCGGGCCCTGGTGCTTTGACTGCCGCTGTGGCTGTCGGTTTATTTTACGATGCCCGGCGGATGGATATGGAACAGCTTGCCGCATTGGCAGCCCATACCGTTGCCCTGACCCATGGCAGCCCGGAAGCCTTTTTATCCGGCGCGGTGCTTGCCCGATGCATTGCGGATATCCTGCAGACACCGGAAAAGCCATTGCTTCAAGTATTTGAGGATGGGCTGCAGGCTGTGCAGAATCAGTATACAGAGCGGTTTGGCGACCATATGGAGCTGCTTGCAGCCCGGCTCCGGCAAGCGATCGCGCTGGCGCAGAACCTAGCCATCCAATGCCGGGACGGCATTGAGCAGCTATCCTGTATAAGCGGACCGGCGTGTCTGGCCGGTGCTATATACGCCTGTCTGACAAGCAATGACGATTTCGACACCGCACTCATCACTGCGGTAAACCACTCCGGTCTCAGCGCCGCCGTGGGTGCTATTACCGGCGCGATCATGGGTGCCCGCGCGGGACTGGATGCGCTGCCGGCGTTTTATCTGGAATCCCTGGCCCCGGTTGGACAGCTCTCCGAGCTGGCCGCCGATCTGGCCTTGGGCAGCTTGACCTCCGGCCTGTTTGACGATGACTGGGATCACAAGTATATACAGGGTTTGCCGCTGGGTGAAGAATCGTAAAAACGATGCATAATATATAAAGTATCATGCAAAATAGTGGATAACGGCAAAAAAATACAAAAAAATTGTGTAAAAGCCTCTTGCAAAAATAAAATTATAGTGTTATAATGCTTGCGTAAGTATTGACGCATGAAAGAGAGGGGCTCGCCCCTCTCTTTTTTAAGTGGCAACCTTTACATTTATCTGCGAAAGAGGGTACGAATTTGAAAATCACTGAACAAGTAGCCGCATTTGCCCAGCCCATCGTAGAGGAAAAAGGCTGCTCTCTTTGGGATGTGGAGTATGTGCGGGAAGGCGCAGAGCGCTACCTGCGGCTTTACATTGACAAAGACGGCGGCGTAGATATCAACGATTGCGAAGCAGTTCATCGGGCTATCGACCCTGTTTTGGACGAAAAAGATCCAATTCCTGAAAGCTACCATTTTGAGGTCTGTTCCGCCGGTCTGGAGCGGGCGCTGAAACGGCCCTCCGATTTTGACCGGTTTATGGGCAGCCCTGTTCTGGTAAAGCTGTACCGGCCCCGGAACGGTCTGAAGGAGATCCCTGGTATTCTGCGGGGCTATGCGGACGGCTGCGTCACCGTAGAAGCAGGTAAAGAGAGCATCACATTTACAAAATCCGAGGTTGCACTGGTGCGGCTTCGTGTAGAATTCTGACAGGAGGAAATACAATGGCAAGAAATACCAGAGCCAAGAAGCAGGAAACGCCCCAGGTGGATATCGGTGCGGAGATCTTCTCCAGTCTGCGGGATTTAGAAAAGATCAAGGGCATCCCTGTTGATTATATGGTGGAGCGTCTGAAACAAGCACTAACCAACGCCTATCGGAAGGACCGGGAGGATCACCGGGATATCCCTGCGGAAAACGTGGTGGTAGACCTGAGCGAAAAGGGTCTTTTCATGTACCTGGTCAAGACCGCTGTGGAAGAGGTCGAGGACACCGCCGTACAGATTCACATTGACGCGGCCCGCAACATGAATCCCAATATGCAGGTGGGCGACACCGTTTCTATCCCGGTAGACATTCAGAAGTTTGGCCGGATTGCCGCCCAGACTGCCAAGCAGGTGGTCATTCAGGGCATCCGGGAAGCAGAGCGGGGTGCTATCTACGAAAGCTACTCCTCCAAATCTCAGGAGCTGCTCACCGGATCTGTTCTGCGCATCGACCCCACCGGCGATATTTTCGTGCGTGTTGGTCAGGGCAGCGAGCAGCATGACGCGGTGCTCCGTGTCAGTGAGCAGATCCCCGGCGAAAGCTATCAGCCCGGCGACCTGATCCGGGTGTACGTACTGGAAGCCCGGCAATCTGCCAAAGCTACGAATGTATATGTGTCCCGCACCCATCCCAATGTGGTGCGCCGCCTGTTCGAACTGGAGACCCCCGAGATCGCAGACGGACAAGTGGAAATCCGCAACATCGCCCGGGAAGCAGGCTCCCGCAGCAAGATCGCTGTCCGGGCCGCCATGGAAAATGTGGACCCGGTTGGTGCCTGTGTCGGCCCCAGAGGCGGCCGTGTGGGTGCAGTCGTGGAAGAGCTGCGTGGTGAGAAAATCGACATCGTAGTATGGAGCGAGGATCCCTGCGAATACGTGAAGGCTGCCCTTAGCCCCGCGGATGTGGTATCGGTTAACCTAATCCCCGGGCAAAAGGCCTGCCGGGTCATCGTTCCGGACGACCAGCTGAGTCTGGCCATCGGTAAAGAGGGCCAGCACGCCCGCCTGGCCGCACGGCTGACCGGTTATAAGATCGACATCAAGCCCGCCAGTCAGGCGGAAAGCGAAGAGTAAAATATCGTGTCATTGCGAACCAGTCCGCAGACTGGTGTGGCAATCTCCCGGACATTCCGGAAATCTTAGGAGATTGCCACGTCGGGCTTCGCCCTCCTCGCAATGACAGTAAAAAAGGAGGCAGTCTTATGCAAAAGAAAATCCCCCAACGGCAGTGTATGGGCTGCCGGGAGCGCAAAGCGAAACGAGAGCTGATCCGGGTCGTCCGCTGTACAGATGGGCAGGTCCAACTAGATTTCAGTGGCAAGCTAAACGGTCGGGGTGCTTACATCTGTCCTAACCCGGAGTGCCTGAAAAAGGCACAGAAGAGCAAGTCCCTGGATCGGAGCCTTGAGGTTCCCATTCCCGAGGAAGTCTATGCCCGGCTTTCCAAAGAGATGGAGGACAGTGCCAATGGATAAAGCTCTCAATTACATGGCCCTGGCCCGTAAAGCCGGCCGCATTGAGCTGGGCGAAGAGCCTGCCGGGGCTGCCGCAAGAGCCCAGCATGCCCGCCTGATCGTAGTTGCGAGCGATGCCTCGGACCACACCTGGCGCAGAGCAAAAAGCTTTGTGTCCGGTACTGATCAGCAATGTATAAAAGTTCCCTTTACCAAGGATCAGCTCGGTCTGGCCGTAGGCCGTACCAGTCTGGCCCTGGCCGCGTTCACAGATCCCGCTCTGGCTATGGCCTTTGTAAAGGCCATGGAACAACCGCAAACGTACAAAGCCGTCCTGGAAAGTCTGGATAAGCGCACCCAGCGTATCCGGCAGCGACAGCAGGAAGCCAAGGCCCATGCGCGCAACAAAGCCCGCGGCCGTACCCATCGGGAAACCGGAACGAAGAAGGAAGATTGATTTCGGAGGTGCGTATATGAGTTTAGTGAAGTATCGTATAAAAGAGGTCGCCGCAGATTTTGGCGTAGCCGCCAAGGAAATTATGGAGATCCTCGGTAACTTTTTTGAAAAACCTAAGTCCAATGCCCAGATCCTGACTGAAGAGGAGCTGAATGTGGTCTTTGACGTGATGACCCAGAATCACCAGATCCAATCTCTGGAGCAAGTATTTGCGGTGCAGCCCAAGCCCAAAACTGCGGCACCTGCAGCCCCGAAAGCAGAAGCACCCAAGGCTGCCGAAAAGAAGCCCGCTGAACAACCCAAGCAGCCCCAAAGCATGCATAAGCCTGCTGTTCAGCAGCCTGCCCGGGAGCAAAAGCCCGCAAAGGCTGCCGAGCCGGAGCGCAAGCGGGAACGCCGGGTGGTGGATACCTCTGCTGTGCAGGTCAACGCTGCCCGATTTGATGACCGGGTGGACAGCCTGATTTCTGAACGGGTTCAGAATTATCAGGGCGGCAAACAGCGTATTGGCGGCAAGAAGGGTCAACAGCAGAACAAGAAGGACAATAAGTTCAAGGGCAACAAGGCCCGGAACGAAGAGCAGGAGAAGATGCGGCGTCTGCAGATGGAGGTAGCCCGCAAAGCCCCTGTTACTGTGAAGATCCCTGATGAGATTACCGTGGGCGAGCTGGCTTCCCGGATGAAAAAGACTGCCGGTGAGGTCATCAAGTGTCTGATGAAGAACGGTGTCATGGCGGGTATCAATCAGACCATTGACTTCGATACCGCAGAATTTGTAGCCACTGAATTTGGCTGCAAGGTGGAAAAAGAAATCACTGTCACCATTGAGGAGCGGATCATCGACGACCATCAGGACACCGCTGAAGAGCTGCAGACCCGCGCGCCCGTTGTGGTGGTCATGGGCCACGTTGACCACGGCAAGACCTCTACGCTGGACGCGATCCGCAAGACCTCCGTCACTGCCGGTGAGGCAGGCGGCATCACCCAGCACATCGGTGCTTACACAGTGGATGTAAACGGCAATATGATCACCTTCCTGGACACTCCCGGCCACGCGGCCTTCACATCCATGCGTGCCCGCGGTGCCAAGAGCACGGATATCGCCATTCTGGTGGTGGCTGCCGACGACGGCATCATGCCCCAGACAGTAGAATCCATCAACCACGCCAAAGCGGCAGAAGTGCCTATCATCGTTGCCATCAACAAGATGGATAAGCCCACTGCCAACCCGGATAAGATCAAAGAACAGCTTACCAAGTACGACCTGGTCCCCGAGGAATGGGGCGGTGACACTGTAATTGTCCCCATCTCCGCTAAGACAGGCATGGGTCTGGATGAGCTGCTGGAAATGGTGATTCTGACTGCCGAAGTTCAGGAACTGAAGGCCAACCCCAACCGCCGGGCGAAGGGAACCGTTATCGAAGCCCGTCTGGATAAGACCCGCGGCCCCATTGCCACTCTGCTGATCCAGAACGGTACGCTGAATCAGGGCGATATCGTGATCGCCGGCACCTCCGTAGGCCGTGTCCGTGTTATGACCAACGACAAGGGCCGTACGGTTAAAACCGCTGGCCCCTCTGTGCCTGTGGAGATTACCGGCCTTGCGGAAGTCCCCGCCCCTGGCGACGAGTTCAACGCCGTCACCGATGAGCGGATGGCCCGCGAATTGGTTGAGCAGCGGAAACAGGCCGCCAAGGACGCAGCCGCCAACGCTATGCAAAAGGTCACTCTGGATAACCTGTTTGCCAAGATGCAGGAGGGTGAGATGAAGGAGCTGCCCCTGATCGTGAAGGCTGACGTACAGGGCTCTGCCGAAGCGGTGAAAGCATCTCTGGAAAAGATCTCCAATGAGGAGGTCCGGGTTCGGGTCATCCACACCGGTGTGGGTGCGATCAACGAATCCGATATCCTGCTGGCTTCTACTGCCGGTGCGATCATCGTTGGCTTTAACGTGCGGCCCGACGCGGGTGCCCAGGCAAGCGCCCAGCGCACTGCCGTGGATATGCGGTTCTATCGGGTCATTTACGACGCCATTGACGAGATTGAAGCCGCGATGAAGGGCATGCTAGCTCCCAAATTCCAGGAGGCTGTTATCGGCCACGCGGAAGTGCGCATGACCTACAAGGTCTCCGCCATCGGTACCATCGCCGGCTGTATGGTCAAGGACGGCAAAGTCACCAGAGATGCCCAGGTACGGGTGCTCCGTGACAACATCGTCATTCATGAGGGTGAAGTTGGCTCTCTGCAGCGGTTTAAGGACGCGGCAAAGGAAGTCACTGCCGGCTATGAGTGCGGCATGAGCATCCTGAAGTTCAACGACATCAAGGAAGGCGACATTTTTGAGTGCTTCGTCATGGAAGAAGTCAAGCAATAATATCCAACTGCCGCACCGCATAAGCGGCGCGGCAGTTTCACACAATGCATATATACCCAATGATAGGAGGATGTAATGATGGCATCCAATCGAATCGGACGCATTAACGAAGAGATCCAGAAAGAGCTGGCATCTCTCATTCGAACGCTGAAAGACCCCCGGGTGCAGGACACCATGATCTCTATCACCCATGTGGAGACCACCCCGGATCTGCGCTACGCCAAGGTCTACGCCAGTTTTCTGCAGGAGGATAAGGCCGCTGATGCCCTAAAGGGCCTGAAATCCGCCTCCGGCTACCTGCGCCGGGAGCTGGGCAGGGCGCTGCAGCTTCGCTACACCCCGGAACTCCAGTGGGCGCTGGATGACTCTATCACCTACGGCGCGAAAATGTTGAAGCTTATTAACTCTTTAGAGGTGGAAAGCGATGGCGAACCTGACCAGGAGTGAGACAGCCCGGTTTCTGACCGGCCATGACAGCTTTGCTATTGTGACCCACCGCCGCCCGGACGGCGATACCGTTGGCTCAGCTGCGGTTCTGTGTCTTGGCCTGCGGCAATTAGGGAAAACTGCGCATGTGCTGGAAAACCCGGAGATTACAGAAAAGTATGTCCACCTGCACCGGGGCCTGACCAAACAGCAGGCCGCGCCGGAGGATACGGTGGTTTCTGTGGATGTAGCCTCTCCCAACATGCTTTGTGATACCTTCCGGGCGCTGGAGATCGCCCTGCGCACCGACCACCACGGCACTGCCACCTCCTTTACCCCCTATGAGCTGGTAGCCCCGGATGCGGCCGCCTGCGGTGAGATCGTCTATGATGTGCTGACGGAACTGGGCGTGACTTTGGATGTACCCATGGCAACCGCCCTGTACACCGCCGTGTCCACAGACACCGGCTGCTTCCGCTACGCCAACACCACCGCCCATACCCTCCGCACCGCCGCCGCCTGTAAAGAAGCCGGTGCAGATACCTTTTCTTTGAATCAAGCGCTATTTGAAACCAACACTCTGGCCCGGCTGCGGCTGCAGGGCTGGCTGGTGGAAAACGCCCTGTTTTTGCAAGAGGGCAAAATCGCCCTGTGCGCCCTGCCCCTTTCCAAAGAGCAGGAGCTGGGGCTGACGGAGGATGATCTGGAGAATATCTCCAGCTTCCCCCGGACCATAGCGGGTGTGCGAATCGCCGCCATGCTGCGGCAAGAACCGGATGGTCGGATCAAGCTGTCGGTCCGGGCTGTCCCCGGCTGTGACGCGTCGGCCATCTGCGCCATATTTGGTGGCGGCGGTCACAAAGGCGCAGCCGGTGCAAGCATGGACATGACCATGGCCGAAGCAGTCGATGCTTTGATTGCCGCCCTCCCCATATTGGATAATTGAAAATTGAAAGTTGAAAATTGAAAATTATTTTTCAACTGGCTCAACTTTCTTTTTCAATTTGAAATTTGTGTGTACGATATTGAAGAACGAAAATTACAATTGTTTTTATATTTAAATCATTTTCCGTAGGAAAATACTGCAATTTTCAATTTTCAACTTTCAATTTTCAATTCATATACAAAGGATTTTCTATGAACGGAATCGTAATTGTAGACAAGCCCGCGGGCTGGACCAGTCAGGATGTGACCGCCAAGCTGCGGGGCGTTTTTCAGACCCGGCGGATCGGCCACGGCGGTACGCTGGATCCCATGGCCACCGGTGTGCTGCCGGTATTTGTGGGGCGGGCCACCCGGGGCGTGGAGTTTTTTGAGCATGCGGAAAAAACCTATGAAGCCGTTCTGCGGCTGGGTGTAACCACAGACACAGAGGATATTACCGGGACTGTGCTGGAAAAGACAGTACCAAATGTATCGGAAGATGTCTTTCTTGCCGCTTTGGACCAATTCCGGGGAGATATTCAGCAAATCCCCCCCATGTACTCTGCCCTCAAGGTAGACGGTCAAAAGCTGTGTGATCTGGCCCGAAAGGGCAAGGAGGTAGAGCGGCAGCCCCGAACCGTCACGATCCACCGGCTGGAGTGCCTGGATTTTACCGGCAACACTGCCCGGCTGCGCATCCACTGCTCTAAAGGCACCTATATCCGCACCCTTTGCAAGGATATCGGCGCGGCCCTTGGCTGCGGTGGCTGCATGGAAGCCCTGCGCCGGGTCAGCGCGGGAAGCTATACCATCGGTGAAGCAGTACCCCTGAAGGAGCTGATCGAATCCGAAATCCCGGAACAGTTTTTGCGGAATGTGGACACCATGTTCAGCGCCTATCCGGCTGTGACCCTGACACCCAATCAAGAAAAGCGCTGCCGCAACGGCAATGCCTTTTCCCTGCCCCAGCCGGACGGTACATACCGGGCCTATAGCCAGAGCGGAGAGTTTCTCATGCTGGCAAAATCAGAGTCCGGCATTATGTCAACCGTCAAGAGCTTTTTCGAAATCTGAATACTTTTCAAATTTGTATTTATCACGCAGTTTTAGCGCTGCCATTGTAGGGCGCTGGTTGTCTCCCGCCGTTTGAAACAGCAGGTTATCGGGCGGCGGGAGCAAGCCCCGCCCTACAAAGGGTAGTAAACAACAGCCCGACAAACTGAAATTTGAAAAATGGTTTATTTTATGAAGAAAAAAACGATTTTTGCTCTGGGTTTTTTTGATGGGGTCCATGTAGGACATGGAGCGCTGTTGAAGACCTGCCGCCGTCTGGCGGACCAGCACGGATGCAGCGCCGGTGTGATCACCTTCACCACCCATCCGGATGCCCTGGTGCTGGGAAAAGCCCCGGCCCTGATCAATACCCCTGCAGACCGGAAACGGTTGCTGGAAGCATATTCCATGGATCGTGTGCTGGAGCTGCCCTTTGACCGGGCCATGATGCAGCTTCCATGGCAGAGCTTTTTCCGGTTGCTGACAACTGCATATGATGCCGCCGGACTGGTCTGCGGCACAGACTTCCGGTTTGGCTGCGGGGGTGCGGGCAATGCCCGGCTTCTGCAAACTGCCTGCCAAGAGGCGGGACTTCCCTGCGCAGTGGTACCGGAGCAAAAAATCGACGGTGTTACCGTTTCCTCCACCCACATTCGTTCCTTGCTGGAAGCCGGACAACTGGACCAGGCTGTCCGTTTTCTGGGGCATCCCCATGTGCTCACCGGCACAGTCATTTCCGGGCGGAAGCTGGGCCGCACCCTGGGCATTCCCACCGCCAATCTGGCTTTGCCTGCCGGGGTCATCTGCCTGAAACACGGCGTGTATGCCTGCAAAGCCCTTGTTGAAAGCCGGGAATATCTGGCAGTGACAAACATCGGAAACCGGCCCACTGTAGCCGGACACCACACCACTGTAGAGCCCTGGCTGCTGGATTTTGAGGGCGATCTGTACGGCAAGGAACTGATATTGGAATTTTATGCCTACCTGCGTTCGGAGCAAAAATTCTCCTCTTTGGACATATTGCAAGCAGAAATCCGCAAAAACGCAGAGGAAACCAGGAAGTTTTTTCAAAATAAATGAAAGTTTCCCTTTACATTTGGGAAAACTTATGCTAAGATAGTCGGGCTGGTTATGGCCAGACGAAATTTCTATGCCCGCAGCTCAGTTTCGGGAAGACACCGACCCCTTACTTGGCGCGCGGTAAATTTAAAAAAGGTGGTAAACACAATGATTCAGAAGGAAAAGAAGACCCAGGTTATCCTGGACAACGCAACCCACGAGGGCGACACCGGTTCTCCCGAGGTTCAGATCGCGATCCTGACCGCTCGCATCAACGAGCTGACCGATCACCTGCGTGTGCACAAGCACGACAACCACTCCCGCCGTGGTCTGCTGATGATGGTCGGTAAGCGCCGCAATCTGCTGGACTATCTGGCAAAAAAGGACATCAACCGCTATCGTGCAATCATCGCCAAGCTGGGTATCCGTAAGTAATTTTGGGAAGGGACGACGGATACCGTCGTCCCTTCTTAATTGACAATTAACAACATATATTGTTTGCTGTCAAACCAAACCGTATTCACTGGGAGATGCTTTAGCAGTTGAAAGAGTTGCCGTCTGGGCAATTGTTTCAAGTGCTAAACCTCCCACCATGTCATTGCGAGCCAGTGCGCACACTGGCGTGGCAATCTCCCGGAAAGCAAAGATTCCCACGTCGCGCTCCGCGCTCCTCGGAATGACAACATCTTTTTATGGAGGTAAATACAAATGATTACTCGTAAGCAGTATCCCAACCATCACATTTATGAGATGGAAATCGGCGGCCGTCCCTTTACCGTGGAGACCGGCCTGGTGGCAGAGCTGGCAAACGCCGAGTGCATCTGCCGTTACGGCGACACCGTGGTCCTGACCACCTGCACCTGCAACCCCATCCCCAAGGCGGGCATCGACTACTTCCCTCTGACCATCGAGTTTGAGGAGAGAATGTACTCCGTGGGCCGTATCCCCGGCTCCTTCAACCGCCGGGAGGGCAAGCCCTCCGAGCGGGGCATCCTGAACAGCCGGATCATTGACCGCCCCATGCGGCCCCTGTTCGACGAAGAGCTGCGCAACGACACTGTTGTGACCTGCACCGTCCTGGCGAACGACCACGAGAATCCCGTAGAGATCGTCGCATCCCTGGGTGCTTCCATCGCCATCGCCTCTTCCGATGTGCCCTGGAACGGACCTGTTGCCACCACCAACGTTGCTCACCTGGGTGACAAGTATATTATCAATCCCTCCGCTGATGAGCGGGAGGCCTGTGACTGCTTCGTCTGCACCTCCTCCACCTTTGAGAAGGTGGTCATGACCGAGACCGAAGCAAACGAAGCGCCCGAGGCTGTTGTGCTGGAAGCCATCCGCATCGCCCACGAAACCAACATGGAGATCGTGAAGTTTATCAACGGTATTGTGGCTGAGATTGGCAAGCCCAAGTTTACCTTTGAAAAGGCTGCTGTCAACCACGACCTGCTGGACGACCTGATCACCTACGGCCTGGGCCAGATCGAATACGCTCTGGATACCGACGACAAGAACATCCGGGAAGAGCGGCTGACCGCTGCCCGGCTGGACTTCCAGGAGAAGTTCGGCGAAAAGTACGAGGATTTCGAGACCCATATCGAGGTCTGCCTGTACAAGATGCAGAAGAAGGTAGTTAAGAAGTGGCTGCTGGCCGGCAAGCGTGTGGACGGCCGTGGCATGGATGATATCCGCCCTCTGGCTGCCGAAGTCGGCGTTCTGCCCAGAGTTCACGGCAGCGGCTTGTTCTCCCGTGGTCAGACGCAGGTTCTTTCCATCTGC
>JAZNIG010000094.1:0-2698 GCA_045577355.1 Faecousia sp.
GAAATGCAGATATTGGACATTGATACTGGTGGAGGCGAGTTTTTGCTTTCCCTGCATCACCCATATAGAAACACATCTGCAACAGAGAACTACCCGCCCAATATTGAGCTCTGTCAGAAAACATTGCTGCCGTTGGGGATAGACTTCCGATTAGCTGATGGGAAGGGTATTTTGCCTTTTGAGGATGAAAGGTTTGACCTGGTTCTGAACCGGCATGGAGATCTGAACCCTGAGGAGATCTATCGGGTATTGAAGCCGGGTGGGCTCTTTATTACCCAACAGGTGGGAGCAGAGAATGACCGGGAGCTGGTAGAACTGCTGTGCGGCCATACTGATTTACCATTCCCAGATCAGTATCTGAAGATCATTTCAGACCAGTTCTCCCAGACTGGTTTTGAAATCCTAGATGGAAGGGAATGCTTCCGGCCAATCCGGTTCTATGATGTGGGCGCCCTGGTATGGTTTGCCCGGATCATCGAATGGGAATTCCCAGGATTCAGTGTGGAGCGCTGTCAGGATCAACTGCTGCATGCGCAGGCTATACTGGATGAAAAAGGATGCATTGAAGGCAGGATTCATCGGATTCTGATGATTGCCCGTAAATAACATGATCGCCGTTGCGTGTTGCAGCGGCGATTTTTTTGTGTGACTGTCCCATACTCATTCTAAATTGCAATCAGATAGCAGCTATGCAGCATTACTGCATATGAGTCTGGGAAAAGATCCGTTTTTCAGAATCAGTCTGGTAGATTCACCAGCATTCCAGCCAGCACTCTGGCAACCATAATAAGAGATTTGTGTGTATTTTAGCCATAATACACATAACGGGCAAGAATACACATAAATTTGATAAAAAGTTTGGTATTTGTCGAAAAACAAGGAAAAAGGTCGAAACTTATTCATATAATATTTAGAAAATATTATTGATATTTGTAAGTATTTATGTTATTATTTGGTACAGATGAAGCATTTGTAGAAATGCAGTGCTTCTGTTCCTGCAGGTATGAGATGCTGTTGCCTTAGAGGCCAAGGCCCCGGCACCATACGGCCATGTGCAGCTGCAGACCGGTAGCCGGGATTTGCATCCAGGTTAAGACGGGGGAGTGTAACGCCTCGCATGAATGAAATAAGTGCGGGCAAACACAAAGCCCGTAACCTTGACAGCAAACCGGAGTGCCGCGTTTGCTGTTATTTATTTGGGCGCAATGATCGGTACTCCTTCTGATGATTGCGCTGATAGGAAAGGCGGCGAGTTCCGTCCGAGTGGGCCTCCATATTGCGGACGAATGACTTTTCGGAACTATCAAACAGGATCCGGAAGGCAGCTATTTCAAGGAGGAATTTTTATGAAGAAAAAGTACACATCCTATGACCAATTGCCGTTGATGCTCAACGCGGAGGACGTCCAGAACGTTCTGGGGCTATCCCGGGCAAAAACCTATCAGATCATGCATAGCGCTGATTTTCCGCTTGAGTTATATGGTAAGCGGATGCTGGTAACAAAGGACAAGTTCCTGGATTGGCTTGAAAATCGCGCCGTGCACAGTTGAGTATGGTAGCAGGAGGGCTGTTTTGTGAAGACACCTCCTAAACCCTACGATTTGCGACCTCGTGAACTGGACACAAATCCAAAGTATAAGAAGCTATCCACTGCAGCCAAAGAACTGTATACCAAGATGAACGGCAGAAGTCACCTTTCTCAAACGAAGGGAAATCAGTTTCGCACCGAAGAGGGTTACTTTATCATTTACACCCTGGAGGAAGCGGCAGAACAACTGAATTGCAGTCTGGACAAGGCAACAAAAACCTTTCGTGAACTGGAGCTGGTTGGACTCATTAAGCGCGTGCGATTTGGGTATGGCAGACCATACCGGATTTACGTCCACGATCTGCTGCACAGTCCGAAAAAAGCGGAGTCTGATACTCCGAAAAAATCGGATAATACAATCCGGGAAAGTCGGAGTGTGGAGTCCGGAAAAGTCGGATCTAGTAATAATGAAGAGAATAATCAATATATAAGTAATCTCTACTCAGAAAGGTTTTTCTCAGACTGGTACGCTGTACAAGCCGCAGTCAAGGAGAATATTTCATATGATATTCTCATTCAAGATCTTCCCCAAGGGGTCGTAGATTCGCTTGTAGGGATCCTCACGTCGACTCTTTGCAGCAAAGAGAAGTATCTGACAATTTCCAAGGGGCCAACACCCATTTTAGAAGTAAGAAAGCGGCTCATGGAAATCAACGACTTGCACATTCGGCATGTATGTTTCACACTGGAAACGACAACACAGCATATCAAGGATATGGAAGCATATTCGCTGCGGCTGCTGTGGAGTGCGGAGCAGGATATGGAACTTGCTGCAAGGGCTGCGTACAATCGGGACCATGCGGCAGGGAAAATATGAGGTATGCAAATGGCGCTCGGGGACAAGATCTCCGGGCGCCAAAATACGAATAGTTTACTATGTGTTAATATGTCTATTGCGTCTTTATGGTATAATATTGGTGACGAAACACCGTATTTGCCAGCTAAGAAAGGAGTATAAATTGGCAAAAAGACGGGCAAATGGTGAAGGTTCTCTTCGCCAGTTAGAAAACGGCAGCTGGAGCTGCCAAATCATGGTCGGGTTTAAGCCTGACGGAACTCGGGACATACGGACATTTACAGCCAAAACCCAAAAGGAGGTCATCCGCAAGA
>JAZNIG010000095.1:0-4418 GCA_045577355.1 Faecousia sp.
ATATGAGCTATGGTGGAGATGGCTGTAAGCTGTATACCACCGCAGGAACTCGGTTCAAGACATTGTGCATTCAGAACGATTTGCATCTGCTGGATGCTTCCGTGCGTCACCTGGGCACAGATATCAACTACATTGTTCTGAAGAATCTCTACGCATACCTGCAGGATAAGGTGGAGTTTTTCTTTGATACTCCTGTTGAAACGGTGAAGATCATTGCAGGCGGATATTCCGTCAAGTGCAAGGATGCTGCTTATTCCTGCGAGAAGTGCATCGTTTCCGTCGGCAGAAGCGGCAGCAAGTGGATGGAACAGGTCTGTAAGGACCTGGATATTCCGACCCGCTCCAACCGCGTGGACATTGGTGTCCGCGTGGAACTTCCCGCTACCGTCTTTGCCCATCTGACGGATGAACTCTATGAGAGTAAAATTGTTTACCGTACAGAAAAGTACGGGGACAGAGTCCGTACATTCTGCATGAACCCCAAGGGTGCTGTCGTCAACGAAAATACCAATGGCATCATCACCGTTAATGGTCACAGCTATGAGGATCCCGCTATGCAAACCGAGAACACCAACTTTGCTCTGCTGGTGACAAAGAATTTCTCGGAGCCCTTTAAGGACTCCAACGGCTATGGTGAATCCATTGCCCGCCTCAGCAATATGCTGGGTGGTGGTGTGATCGTGCAGCGGTTCGGTGATTTGATCCGCGGTCGCCGTTCTACTCCGAGCCGTATGGAAGATGCTTTTATTACGCCTACCCTTCAGGCTACGCCCGGTGATCTGAGTCTGGTTCTCCCCAAGCGTATTCTGGATGGTATCATCGAGATGATTTACGCACTGGACAAGGTGGCTCCCGGTACTGCAAATGACGACACGCTGCTGTATGGCGTGGAAGTCAAATTCTATAACATGGAAGTCAAGGTCAACGAGCAGCTGGAGACCTGCTATCCCGGCTTGTACATCATCGGTGACGGTAGTGGCATCACGCACTCTTTGTCTCACGCATCGGCAAGCGGTGTTCACGTTGCAAGAAACATTGTGCAATAAAATTTAAAGGAGAATAGAAAGAGATGAATTTTCTGGAAGAAAGAATTGTAAAAGACGGCATCGTCAAATCCGGCAATGTGCTGAAGGTGGACAGCTTTCTGAATCATCAGATGGATATTGCACTGATGGAGGAGATCGGTCGGGAATTCAAGCGCCGCTTTGGTCACAAGACCATCACAAAAGTGCTGACGATCGAGGCATCCGGTATTGGTATTGCAGCTTTTGTTGCCAAGGAGTTTGGTGTTCCCATGGTGTTTGCCAAGAAGAGCAAATCCATCAATATCGATGGCGAAATGTATGTTGCTGAGGTGGAATCCTTTACCCACAAGAATAAGAATCAGGTCATCGTTTCCAGAAAGTTCCTGCATGAAGGTGAACACATTCTGATCATCGATGACTTTTTGGCAAACGGTTGTGCCCTACAGGGGTTGATCTCTATCGCTGAGTCTGCCGGTGCCATCGTGGAAGGCTGTGGTATTGTCATCGAAAAGGGCTTCCAGTTTGGAGGCCGTGCGATTCGCAACATGGGGTATCATTTGGAATCTCTGGCTATTGTGGATGCCATGGATGCAGATACTGGTACGATTACGTTCCGGAATCAGGAGGACAAGTAAGTGGCAAAGATAAAGGATCGTTCCGTAGCTTCTATGGAGAACATTTACTCCTTGGATGGCAAGGTGCCCCTGCTGAAATCCATTCCTTTTGGCCTGCAGCACGTGCTGGCCATGTTCGTTGCTAATATTGCACCCATTATGATCATCACGAGTGCCAGTGGGCTGAGTACGCAGGAGACGGCATCCTTAATTCAGACCGCTATGATCATGGCCGGTATCGGTACACTGGTTCAGCTTTTTTCCGTCTGGAAGCTGGGTGCAAGGCTTCCTATCGTCATGGGTATCAGTTTTACGTTTGTTTCCGTGTTCTGCTATGTGGGGCCTCAGTGGGGTTATGAAGCAGTGATCGGTGCAGTGATCGTAGGCGGTATTATCGAAGGACTGCTTGGCCTGTTTGCGAAATACTGGCGCGGCATTATTTCTCCTATTGTTTCCGCCTGTGTGGTCACCGCCATCGGCTTCAGCTTGCTGAGTGTGGGTGCAAACTCTTTTGCTGGTGGCAGCGGTGCTGCAGATTTCGGCAGTGCACAGAATTGGATTTTGGGTTCCATTACGCTGGTTTGCTGTATCCTGTTCAATATTTTTGCCAAGGGTCATATGAAGCAGCTGTCCGTTCTTTTTGGTCTTGTGGTTGGTTACATCGTGGCGTTGTTTATGGGCAAGGTGGACCTGTCCGCTCTGGAGGGGATCGCAATCGTTTCTCTGCCTCAGATCATGCCTTACAGGCCGGTATTCAATCTCAGTGCCATTGTGTCCGTCACCATGATCTTTCTGGTGTCTGCCACTGAAACTATTGGCGATACATCCGCTATGACGAATACCGTTCTGGGTCGCGAAGCTACCGAGAAGGAGATTTCCGGCAGCCTGGCGTGTGACGGCCTGCTCAGCTCTCTGTCTGCCTGCTTTGGTTGTATGCCCATTACCTCTTTCAGTCAGAATGTGGGTCTTCTTGCTATGACTAAGGTTATCAACCGCTATACCATCGCCACTGGTGCCGGTATTCTGATCCTGGCCGGTATTTTCCCCGCCCTCGGTGCCATTCTCGCGACGCTGCCAGAAGCGGTTCTGGGTGGTTGCACCATTATGATGTTCGGCAACATTGTCATTTCCGGTTTGCAGATGATCGGAGCCTGCGGTTTCAGCCAACGTAATATCACCATTGCTGCGCTGTCTCTGAGCATAGGCCTGGGCTTTACGCAGGTTCCTGAGATGTTCAGCATTTTCCCCGACATTATTCGCACTATTTTCGCAGAGAATTGTGTTGCGGTTGTGTTCCTTGCTGCTATTGTTATGAATCTGGTTATGCCGAAGGACAGTGATACCTGATGGATAAGCGGACATTCCTCGAAACATATCGACTCACAGAAACTGATTTGAAAGAAGCGGATATTTCCTGGGAGGAACTCTCGCTGATTGAAAAAGAACACCATAAAATCGAGAGAAGTCTCCGGGAGATCGGCAAATCTTTCATTGATGAGTACCTGTACGATATCGAAACTGCGGGCATCCACTCCTATCGCTACCGCACAAAAGATGCAGAGCATCTTCTGGAAAAGATCATCCGCAAGCGAAAGGAAAATCCGGACAAGTTCAAACATCTTGATCACACAAACTACTACAAATACCTGACCGATTTGATCGGTATTCGCGTGTTTTTCCTGTACCGTGAAGATTGGGTGCATTTCCATCGATACATTACAAGCCGAATCAGCAATGATCCCGATCAATATATCAAGGATCGATTGCGGGATTTTGATGAAGATCTGAGCCATTGCTATATTGCTGAGCGCCCGAAAGCTTACAAGCGGGCGGGTGACACAAAAATATACGATGGAAACGAGATCGACATCATTACTGACGGTATCTATCGATCCCTGCACTATATCATAAAGTACAAGGGACACTATGTGGAGATTCAGGGGCGCACTCTGTTCGAGGAAGGTTGGGGTGAAGTCGACCATGATATTGTGTACAAGGAAACGGAGGACGATGAAATGCTCCGTGACTACTCCAAGCTTTTGAACCGTCTCTCTGGTCTGGCGGATGAAATGAGTTCTTATTTCCGCAGAATGAAACAGCAAAAATCTATATAGACCATAGGATAGAACTACAAAACCGAAAGCATTTTCTGAATCTGTGACCACTATTTGACTACTATTTCAGAGAATGCAGAAAAAGCGTGGAACTCTTGCGCCGCAAGGGTTCCACGCGGTTCTGTAGATTTTGCTCAAATTTGTGCAATACCAACGAGACCATTGCAAATCAAGTGTTTTCGCTTTTACGGCCTGATAACTCCGACTCCAAAGGTCGCTGGTTCGAATCCAGTCAGGCATACCACCAAAAGGCACTTGCTTTTGCAAGTGCCTTTTGACTTAACAGGGAAACTTCCGGTTTGTTCCGGTGATGTATCCGGAAGCGGCGTTTGCAGGAAAGGTGCTGGAGTGATGGAACTCAAAAACTTTAATGATTTCTGTCGAGAAATGCGACATTGCGGCTTCTCCATGGGTGGCGGCAATGCGAAAGGTATTTTTGCACTGGTCGATTATGACTGGACGAATCAGGAAGAACTCGATACTCCGGTAAAGTGGCATTGCGGCGATCCGGAAGTTGACCCTTGGGAATGGCGGATGCGGGTTTTGGAGGAATGCGCGGATATTGCCTATTCCAAGGTGTTCTTCAAGACCAGCGGTTTCATCACCGGGGATTGGTATCCTTACTTCTTTGCCGTCCGCAGAAATGGCGAGAGTTTGGAGGAAGC
>JAZNIG010000096.1:0-14367 GCA_045577355.1 Faecousia sp.
GAATGGCCGCCTTGCAGCCCCTCCACCGTCAAGCGAACACAGGGGCCGTACACTGCCCGGCGTTCTGCAGGTAAGCGGACTGTTGCACGGATGCCCCCAGCGCAGGAAACAGTAAAGATCCCCTCATCCTCTGAGTCAATATTCACCAGCATCCGACCCTTGAGCATGGAAAGATCAATGTTGGCAGCTCCATCCATACCGGTTTCTTCATCGACTGTGATGACCACTTCCAGCGGTGGGTGGGGAATCGTCGGATCCGCAAGCAGCGCCAGGGCATAAGCAATGGCAATACCGTCATCTCCGCCCAGCGTTGTGCCTTTGGCGAATACACATTCTCCGTCATGGATAATATCCAGACCGTCCTTCTCCATGTCGAGGGTGCATCCCTCATCCTTTTCGCAAACCATATCCATATGGCCCTGGATAATGACAGGTGCGTGGTCCTCGTAGCCGCAGGTCCCCTCACCAAACAGAATCACATTCCCAAACTGATCCTGAATATAGGGAATATTCTGCTCCTTGGCAAAGAACACCAAATAATCACTGATGGCCTGGGTGTTGCCGCTGCCTCGGGGAATGGACGAAATCTTTTCAAAATAACCGAAAACACTTGCAGGTTCTAAACCCGCCAGTTTTACTGCTTCCATAATTCTCTCCTTGCTGCAAGATGGGTTGATTTTACCACATCTTTACCGGAATGTCTATAGTATATTCCTCTGAAAACCTAATGCAACAGCCCAGCCTGCCGCACTGTAACGAAAAAGACCACAGAGCAATACTCTGTGGTCAGTTTTTCAAAACTTAGGGAATCAGGCTCAGAAACAACGTCAGTACAATCCAAACCAGAGCGATCCACTTGGTCGCGGAAGCCAACTTCTTATCCAAGCCGCCGCCCTTCCCTTTGCTCATATAGGAATCACTATTGCCGGAAATAGCGCCGGACAGACCAGCTTCCTTACCGGACTGCAAAAGAACCACCAAGATCAGTGCCAAGCTGGCGATCACTTCCAGAACCGTCAGAACGATCTTCAATGCATCCATGTTCGTAACCTCCCTCCGCTTACCGCTCAAAGCCGGGCTCGGCGGAAAGCGGATCGAAATACAGTTTCATTACAAGCCTATATAGTATAGCACAGACGTTTTTAAATTGCAAGTGTTTTATCGATATTTTTTTACTCTTTTATTTCGTCACCCAGTTGCCAGTCGCCGCACAAGTCAGATAGGCATTGATAAAGGGATCCAGGGCACCATCCATGACGGCATTTACATTGGATGTCTCGCAGCCAGTGCGGGTATCTTTGACCAGTGTGTAGGGCATAAACACATAATTGCGGATCTGACTACCCCACTCAATCTTCTTCTGCACGCCCTTGATATCAGAGATCTTGTCCAGATGTTCCCGCTCCTTGATCTCCACCAACTTGCTGCGCAGCATACGCAAACAATTCTCTTTATTCTGGAATTGGCTTCGTTCGGTCTGGCAGGCTACCACAATACCGGTAGCCTTATGGATCAGCCGAACTGCAGAGGATGTCTTGTTGATATGCTGTCCGCCTGCACCGGATGAGCGGTAGACCTGCATCTCATAATCCTCAGGCCGAATCTCCACATCATTGCTATCATCTTGAATGTCAGGAATGACTTCAATTGCCGCAAAGGAGGTCTGACGGCGGGCATTGGCATCAAAGGGAGACACACGCACCAGACGGTGGACACCATTCTCGCCCTTTAAGAATCCATAAGCATGATCACCCTCAATCAGAATATCAGCAGATTTCAGCCCTGCCTCATCGCCTTCCTGATAGTCCATGATCTTGTAGGTATAGCCATGGGCTTCGGCCCAACGGGTATACATCCGGTACAGCATCTGGCACCAGTCCTGCGCCTCCGTGCCGCCGGCACCGGCCTGGAAGGACACCATGGCGTTGTTTCCATCATAAGCCCCGGTCAGCAGCGTTTCCAGACGGCAGCGCTCCATATCCTCACTGAGCTTCTGGAATTCCTCCTTCAGTTCCGGCAGCATGGAGTCGTCATCCTCCTCCGCTGCCATTTCACAGATCGTCATCAAGTCATCCCAAGAGGCAATCATCTGCTCATATTTTTCAATTTTGCTAGTAATGGTCTTGGTCTTTACCACCACCTGCTGGCTTTTTTCAGGATTGTCCCAAAAACCGGGGGCTTCCTGCATAGCCTGAAGCCGCTCCAATTCGTTCTTTAGGCCCTCCAAATTCAGCGAATCCGCCAGCGCATCCAATGCTGGCTTTACTTCATTTAATTTCTGCTTATATGCATCAAATTCGATATTCATAGGTCTGTACTCTCATTTCCTATATTTGGGATATTTTATTTATTATACTCAAATTTCTTCTTCCTGTAAAGGGGAAAATATGAAAACCCGGTTATAACAGAATTTTAATCAAATATATGTTTAAATCATAGACAGAGCGGATTTGTTTTAGTAAAATATATGAAACAGAGGTTGTGATATATAATCTGTTACAAAATGAGAAAGGAAGGATTCTTATAAAGAAAATCATTTCGCTTGTTTTGGCATTGTGTCTCATGTGCTGTGTTCTGTCTGCTTGCGGAGATCAGACAGCCCAGCAGCTTTTCAGTGCTGCTATGGAGAAGACCTCTTCACTGGATGCCATGTATGCTGTTATGGAAATGTCCATTAGTATGGCGATGAACGATGAGCGTATGACCATTCCAATAACATACGAGATTCAAGCAACAGATATAGAAAGCGATAACCCGAAAATGCTGATTGGCATGACTATGAAGCTTGATATTGCAGGCATCTCCACCGAGATTGATATGGATATTTATTCCGCTGATGGCTGGGCATATATTGCTGCCAACAGCTCGGGCTATAAGGTAAAGGCCGACGCAATGGATGACCAGCCTGGTGCCGATGCAAGTACGGACATGATCATGCAGATACTTCCAGAGGAACTGCTGAAAGATGCGGTAACCCAGAAAAACAATGACGGCACACAAACTGTAACTGTTACCATCGACGGTGAAGCTTTCTCTAAACTGTATGAGGATCTGATCGGAACACTGAATTCCACTGCCGGCACTTCTGCCTCCAGTCTGACGATCTCCAATGCTGTGGTAAAAATCACCATTAAGGATGGTTATATTTCCGTTTACGATATGGACTTTACTATGAATATGGTGGTTGACGGGACGACCGTTAATGCCGACGCCTCCGCATCTGTTACCTACAAAAGCCCCGGCAAGGATGTAACAATCACACCGCCTGCAGGCTATCAGGATTTCCCTGAGATGAGCTAATGCTCAAATCAAATCTATCAACCTTGTAAAAGTGTAATCAAGGCAAACGGATGTGTAGATATTCTACACATCCGTTTTTACTATCCTTAAGAGTGCCGCTCATATGCTATGGGCATTTTAAAGAGTCGCAATGGGGTCAGGCATAAGGCCTGACCCCATCACTTATTTGCAGATTACTTAAAATACTTTACTGCCGCCTCGAACATGCGGATATCATAGTTGCCAGGTACATTCTTATACAGGCCAGAACCGATACGCTCGCTGTGACCCATCTTGCCGAATACTCTGCCATCGGGAGAGGTAATACCTTCGATTGCAAAGATCGAACCGTTGGGGTTAAAGCGCACATCCGCGGTCGCGTTGCCATCCAGATCTACGTACTGGGTAGCCACCTGCCCGTTGGCAATCAACTGCCGGGCCAGCTCCTCAGAGGCGTAGAAACGGCCTTCACCGTGAGAGATGGCAACATTATAAATATCGCCAACATTGGTATTTGCCAGCCAGGGGGAATTATTGGATGCAACACGGGTACGCACAATTCGGCTCTGGTGGCGGCCGATTACATTGAAGGTCAGGGTGGGACAGTTTTCATCTGTATCGATGATCTTACCGTAGGGCACCAGGCCCAGCTTGACCAACGCCTGGAAGCCGTTACAGATTCCGCACATCAGACCGTCCCGGTCTTCCAGCAGGCGGGTAACCTGCTCCTTAATGGCAGCATTTCGGAAGAACGCGGTAATAAACTTACCGGAGCCGTCGGGCTCATCACCGCCGGAGAAGCCGCCGGGAATGAAGATGATCTGGCTATCCTTGATCTTCTCAGCGAAAGTCTCAACGCTGCGGGAAATCGCGTCAGCAGACATATTCCGAACTACAAAAATCTCCGGCTCGGCGCCTGCATCTGCCACAGCACGGGCAGAGTCATATTCGCAGTTGGTACCCGGAAATACGGGAATCAGCACCTTCGGCTTGGCAACCTTGACAGCAGAGGCAAACCGCGGCTTCTCAGGTGTGGAAACAGTCTCAATAGGTGTCACCACATCGGGGATGTTGCAAGCATATACAGATTCCAGCTTGTCCTCATATGCCTTCTGCAGAGCAGCCAGTCCTACGGATTCGCTGCCATAGGTGATCGTACCATTGTCGGTGACAGTACCAACCGTCCATGCGCCTTCCACATCCTCCGTAACTTCCAGAATGAACGCGCCGTAGGAATAACCGAAAATGTCCTGAACGGCTGCTGTATCAGCAAAGCCAAAGCCCAGGCCATTGCCGTAGCACATCTTCATCACAGCCTCGCCAATACCGCCCAGTCCGGGGGTATAGCAGGACAGAACCTTGCCGGCCCGCATCAGCTTGGTAACGCGGTCAAACACAGCAACCAAAGATGCAGCGTTAGGCAAGCCATTTTCGTCATACTCCGGACGCAGACAAACCACCTTGCTGCCAGCCTTTTTAAACTCATTGGAAATGATATTTCCAACCTTATCTGTAGTAACCGCAAAGGATACCAAGGTGGGCGGCACATCGATGTCTTCAAAGGTGCCCGACATGGAGTCCTTACCGCCGATTGCGGCAATTTTCAGGTCCATCTGTGCCTTAAACGCACCCAGCAGTGCGGCAGTGGGCTGGCCCCAGCGCTTCGCATCCTTACCCACACGCAGGAAATACTCCTGGAAGGTCAGGTACACGTCCTCAAAGCTTGCGCCGGTAGCAACTAGCTTGGATACAGACTCTACCACTGCCAGATACGCGCCATGGTAGGGGCTCTTTTCCGTGATAAAGGGATTGTAACCCCAGGACATCACAGAGCAGTCGTCTGTATGACCCTTTTCCAAGCTGATCTTGTGGACCATGGCCTGAATCGGTGTCTGCTGATGGATGCCGCCAAAGGGCATCAGCACAGTACCCGCGCCAATGGAAGCGTCAAACCGCTCGGAAAGTCCCCGCTTGGAGCAGGTATTCAGGTCCGTTGCAATGCGGTTCATATTTTCAGTGAACGAACCTTCGATCACAGGCGCAAACTCAGCAGGTGCAGCCATCTCCACAGAAACGTGCTTTTCAGCGCCGTTGGAGTTCAGGAAGTCCCGGCTGATATCACAGATAGTCTGACCGTTCCAATACATTTTCAGTCTGGCTTCCTGGGTGACTGTAGCAACCACCGTTGCTTCCAGATTTTCCTGGGCTGCAAGCTCCAGGAACCGAGCAACATTTTCTGCTGCCACCACGATAGCCATCCGCTCCTGAGACTCGGAAATAGCCAATTCTGTTCCGTCCAGACCCTCATACTTCTTGGGTACTTTATTCAGCTCGATTTCCAAGCCGTCAGCCAACTCACCAATGGCAACGGAAACACCGCCCGCGCCAAAGTCATTACAGCGCTTGATCATCACAGCCGCTTCTCCATTGCGGAACAGACGCTGCAGCTTCCGCTCCTCGGGTGCATTGCCCTTCTGGACCTCCGCACCACAGGAGCCCAGAGACTCAACTGTGTGGCTTTTGGAAGAACCGGATGCACCGCCGCAGCCATCACGGCCGGTCTTGCCGCCCAGCAGGATCACCTTATCGCCGGGTGCGGGGATATCAGGCTTGGAGTGATCCTCATGGACAGCGCCAATAACAGCGCCGATCTCCATACGCTTGGCTGCGTATCCGGGATGGTACAGTTCATCCACCATACCGGTACACAAGCCGATCTGGTTACCGTAGGAGGAGTAGCCTGCCGCAGCAGTGGTAACGATCTTCCGCTGGGGCAGCTTTCCCTTGATGGTCTCGTTTACAGGCTTCAGAGGATCGGCAGCACCGGTAACGCGCATAGCAGCATATACATAGGCACGGCTTGCCAGCGGGTCACGGATCGCGCCGCCAATACAGGTAGCCGCACCGCCGAAAGGCTCGATTTCTGTGGGGTGGTTGTGTGTCTCGTTTTTGAACAGCAGCAGCCAGGGCTGCTCCTCTCCATCAACCGTCACTGTCATGCGGACAGTGCAGGCATTGATCTCCTTAGACTCATACAGCTTATCCAGGTAGCCGTTCTTGCGCAGATACTTACCGGCCAGTGTACCGATATCCATCAGATTGATGGGCTTTGTACGGTTCAGAGCTTCACGGGTAGCGATGTATTCGTCATAGGCACTCTGGAGCAGAGCGTCCTCGAACTGTACCCCATCAATGGTAGTATTAAAGGTCGTATGCCGGCAGTGATCGGACCAATAGGTATCGATCATGCGGATCTCTGTGATGGTCGGATTGCGATTTTCCGTCTTAAAATAAGCCTGACAGAACGCAATATCATCCAGATCCATCGCAAGACCCAAGTCCTTAACCATCTTGCCAAGGCCATCCCGGTCCAGGTCCAGAAAACCGTCCACAGTCGCCACAGATTCAGGAATCGTCACTTCCATCTCCAGGGTTTCCGGCATGGAAAGGCTTGCCTCCCGGCACTCTACCGGGTTGATCACATGCTTCCGAATGGCCGCAATATCTTCATCTGACAGTGCGCCTTCCAGAATGTAAATCTTGGCGGTGCGCACCAGCGGACGCTCTCCCTGAGACAGGATCTGGATGCACTGAGCCGCAGAATCTGCCCGCTGGTCAAACTGACCGGGCAGCGGCTCTACAGCGAAAACGACCTGTCCTACAGGGACATTAAAGCTGACTGTATCCACCTGTGGCTCGGAAAACACGGTATTGACCGCATAATCAAACAGTTCCTTGTCGATTTTCTCCACATCGTAGCGGTTCAGCACACGAACGGATGCCAGACCCTTGATCTGAAGAAATTCTTTTACTTCCTTTAAAAGGCTGTCCGCCTCATGGGTCTGCCCTTTCTTCTTTTCTACATATACACGATAAACCACGGACAACACCCTCCTTTACTGATTTGCAGCCAGTGCGCGCTGGCCAATATCACTTCTGCGGTATGCGTTTTCAAACTGCACGCCGTCCGCAAGCCAGTAAGCCTCCCGGATTGCTTCCTGCAAGCTATCTGCAACAGCCGTTGTACCGGTCACACGTCCGCCAGCAGTAACCAGCTTTCCATCCTTCAGGGCTGCGCCGGCAACGTATGTATGCGTTTCCGCTTCCTCAGTCATCTTGATCTCAAAGCCCTTTTGATAGCTCTGGGGGTAACCGGCAGAAGCAGTGATGACGCAGCAGGCATGCTTATTTGCGAACCGCACTTCCGTATCTGCCAATGTCCCATTGGTAGTAGCCTGCATGACTGTCAGCAGATCGCTTTCCAGCAGGGGCAGGACCACCTGGGTCTCCGGGTCACCGAAACGGCAGTTATACTCAATGACCTTCGGTCCATCCGGTGTCAGCATCAGGCCGAAATACAGGCAGCCCTTAAATGTTCTGCCTTCTGCGTTCATGGCGTGAATGGTAGGCAAAAAGATCTTTTCCATGCACACCCAGGCAATCGCATCTGTATAGTAGGGGTTGGGCGCAACAGTGCCCATTCCGCCGGTATTCAGGCCGGTATCGTTGTCCCCTGCCCGCTTGTGGTCCATGGAAGAAACCATTGGAACAACAACTTTCCCGTCAGTAAAGGCCAGCACGGACACTTCCGGACCGGTAAGAAACTCTTCAATCACGATCTGGTCACCGCTCTTACCGAACACCTTATCCGCCATCATAGAGCGGACCGCATCCTTCGCTTCCTCACGGGTCTGGGCAATGATCACACCTTTACCCAGTGCAAGTCCATCAGCCTTGATCACTGTGGGAATGGGTGCGGTATCCAGGTAGGAAAGCGCGGCGTCCATATCCGTAAAAACCTCGTATGCCGCAGTAGGAATATTGTACTTCTTCATCAGGTTCTTGGAAAAAACTTTGCTGCCCTCAATAATGGCCGCATTGGCCCGGGGGCCAAAGCAGGGAATCCCCTTTTCCTCCAACGCGTCCACCGCGCCCAGCACCAGTGGATCATCCGGTGCGACAACTGCATAATCGATCCCATTTTCACAGGCAAATTTTACAATATTTTCAATGTCCTTTGCGCCGATATTCACACAGGTGGCATCCTTTTCCATACCGCCATTACCGGGCAGCGCAAAAATCTCTGTGACATTTTGATTCTTTTTCAGGCTCTTAACAATGGCGTGTTCTCTGCCACCGCCACCAACAACAAGCAACTTCATAAGAAATCAACCTTTCGTAATTAGATTGAAAATTAAAGAGTTAAGAGTGAAGATGATTTCATCGATCATTCAGTCTATAAAATCTTCACTCTCCAATCTCAACTCTTCACTCTAAACCTTAGTGGTGGAACAGACGCATGCCGGTAAAGGCCATAACAATGTCACGCTTATTGCACTCCTCAATAACCAGATCATCCCGGATAGAACCGCCGGGCTCTGCAATATACTTCACACCGGAAGCGGCAGCACGCTTAATGTTATCGCTAAAGGGGAAGAACGCGTCGGAGCCAAGGGCCACATTCTGGCGGGTAGCGAGCCACTGCTTCTTATCCTCTTCGGTCAGGCGGGCAGGCTGCTCCGTAAAGTAGTTCTGCCAAATACCATCAGCGCAGACATCCTCCTCATTGCCGTTAATATAACCGTCAATTACATTATCCCGGTTGGGGCGGCCCAGGTCCTCACGGAACGGGAGGGCCAGCGTCTTGGGATGCTGACGCAGGAACCATGTGTCAGCCTTACCGCCTGCCAGTCTGGTACAGTGAATCCGGCTCTGCTGACCGGCACCAACGCCGATGGCCTGACCGTCAACAGCGTAGCACACAGGGTTGGACTGGGTGTACTTCAGAGTGATCAGGGCAACAATCAGATCAATCTTTGCACTCTCGGGCAGGTCCTTATTTTCGGTCACAATGTTCTGCAGGAGATCTTCGTCAATCTTAAAGTTGTTGCGGCCCTGCTGGAAGGTAATGCCATAGACCTGCTTGTTTTCCGCTTCAGCAGGCACATAGTCCGGGTTAATGGCAACCACATTGTAGCTGCCCTTCCGCTTAGTTTTCAGAATTTCCAAAGCTTCCTCGGTGTAGGCAGGTGCAATCACACCGTCAGAAACTTCCCTGGCAATCAATTTTGCGGTCATGGCATCGCAGGTGTCAGAGAGGGCAACCCAGTCACCAAAAGAACACATACGGTCCGTGCCACGGGCGCGGGCATAAGCACAGGCCAGCGGATTCTCGTCCAGCTCAGGAATGTCGTCCACAAAACAGGCCTTCTTCAGATCGTCAGAAAGAGGCTTGCCCACAGCAGCAGAGGTGGGAGATACATGCTTAAAGGAGGTCGCAGCAACCATACCGGTAGCTTCCTTCAGTTCCTTGACCAACTGCCAGGAGTTCAGGGCATCCATAAAGTTGATGTAGCCCGGACGGCCGTTGAGAATGGTAAAAGGCAGATCGCTGCCGTCGTGCATATACAGCTTTGCGGGCTTCTGATTGGGATTACAGCCGTATTTCAGTTCAAATTCTTTCATGTTCTATCTCCTTTTACTGATGCTTATTCAGGATTCTCTGCTTATATTTGCCGGTAGTAAGATCCGTATAGCGCACAAACAGAGATATCTTGTTGTCAGGGTTCAGGTTTTCCCAGAGCATATTGGTCAATTCATCAATATCGTCACACAGGGCAACACGCTCAGGCTCTCCCTGGAAGGTGGGGATCACAGGATTGCCGTCGCAAACATAAGTGTGGATAAAATGGCCCAATCCAGCAATACCGGGGTACTCATAAAAGAACCGGGCACAGGCAGAGCCTTCCGCATCCGCAGACTTCAAAATGGACATTTTATAGCTGCCGTCTTTGCTCTGGATGCCGCTGATTCTGGGGGTCCAGTTGGGGCCGTCGTCTTCAAACATTCTGGTCCGCAGGGCAGCCTCCCAGCTTTCACCTCTGGACAGGTATTCCCAGATGGTATCCGTCTGGTCACCGTTGGTCACGATCAGGCCGCAGCCTGCTTCCCTGACAGGATGATAGATGATCAGATGGGGATCTTTCATCAGGCTGGGATCATGGGCTTCTGTGCGGATGCCATCAGACTCCTGTACAAACACCCGGTTCCGGCTGTTAACGCTGCGGCCCATAATGAAATAAGCTGCCACAGCATTTTCCCCGTCAGGGCTGATGCCCAACACAATACCACGGCCGGGATACGCATTGGTAGAAAGCTTCTGGCTCAAAGAGCCGGTTTCATAAACATTCATTTCCGTTAAATCCTTTCTGTCAGCCCACGAGCTGCTTACTTACTTTTTCTACTGCTTCGGGCAGGATTTTCCACTCTGCCTGCTCCATCACACGCTTCTGCAAAATTTCAGGGGTGTCACCCTCCTGAATTTCAACAGCCTTCTGCAGGATGATTCTGCCGCCATCAGGGATCTCATTGACAAAATGCACCGTCGCACCGGTCACCTTCACACCATACGCCAGCGCTTCTTCATGGACACGCAGTCCATAATAGCCCTTACCACAAAAGGCCGGAATGAGCGAAGGATGCACATTTAAAATGCGCTCCGGGAAATCTGCGGTAAAACGCTGGCTGAGAATGGACATAAACCCGGCCAATACGATCAAATCGATCTGATATGTACGCAGTGCTTCTTTGATTTTTTCCTCGAAGGCCTCCTGAGAGCCGCATTCTTTTTTTGTGATTACCAGCGCAGGGATCCCGACTTTTGCAGCACGTTCCAGCGCAAAGGCTCCGGGATTATTGGAAATTACCAAGGCGATCCGGCCGCTGGTGATGATCCCATCGTTCTGAGCATCGATCAGCGCCTGCAGATTGGTGCCGCCGCCGGATACCAGCACAGCAATTCTCGCTTTATCCATTCCCTACTCCCCTTTTATTACTCGATCACAACTTTGTCTTCCGAAGCAATGATCTTACCGATTACATAAGCATCCTCACCGTTTGCCTTCAAAATCTCCAGTGCGGTATCCACTTCCCCGGCAGGAACAACAATGCTCATGCCCACGCCCATATTGTAGGTGTTGAACATATCCCGCTCCGGGATGTTGCCGGTCTTGGCGATCAGGTCAAAGATAGGCAGAATCCTGACTGCACTCTTATCAATCTTAGCACCCAGTCCATCGGGAATGGAACGGGGAATATTCTCATAGAAGCCGCCGCCGGTAATATGGCTGATGCCCTTAACCTGTACCTTTTCCAACAGAGCAAGAACAGGCTTTACGTAAATCTTTGTGGGCACAAGCAGGGCTTCAGCAGTTGTCTTTCCGCCCAGCTCTTCCCGGGGCACATACAGTTCCGGATTGTTATTGTCGATATCAAACACCTTCCGGCACAGGCTGAAGCCGTTGGAGTGGATACCGGTAGAGGGCAGCGCGATCACAACATCTCCGGCTGCCATCTTGGTATTGTCAATGATCTTCTTTTTATCCACGATACCCACAGCAAAACCGGCCAGGTCATACTCCTCCACAGGCATCATGCCCGGATGCTCCGCAGTCTCACCGCCGATCAGAGCGGCGCCGGACTGAACACAGCCCTCTGCCACGCCGCCAACGATCTGGGCGATCTTCTCAGGAATGTTTTTACCGCAGGCAATATAGTCCAGGAAGAACAGGGGCTTGGCACCGCAGCAAATAATATCGTTGACGCACATAGCTACCGCGTCGATACCAATGGTGTCGTGCTTATCCATCAGGATCGCCAGCTTTACCTTTGTACCGCAACCGTCCGTTCCGGACACCAGCACAGGCTCTTCCATACCGGCAACAGGCAGGCCAAAGCAACCGCCAAAGCCGCCCACATCATCCAGGCAGCCTTCGTTGCGGGTACGGGCAACGTGCTTTTTCATCAATTCCACCGCCCGGTAACCGGCTGTAATATCCACACCGGCGGCAGCATAGCTTGCAGAATAACTCTTTTCCATGATTCAAGCTCCTTTTTATATCATTCCTTGCCATTCCAGCAGTAGGTACACAGCTTACATGGCTCCAGTCCTATGGCATTTACCACACCTTCGATTGTCTGGAAGCCCAGGGATGCAAATTTAAATTTCTCACATATGGTCTTACGCATGGCCTTGCCCCGTTCGGAGTTGCCGTCTGCGTATTCGTCAATATGCTTTAGTCCCTCTTCTCCTTCCAGTTCTACAATCACTCTGCGGGAAATCAGATCCATGTCACTGGTATTCCGGGAGAAATTCAAGAACTTACAGCCGTACATAATAGGCGGACAGGCCGAACGCATATGGACAGACTTGGCACCGTTTTCATAGAGGAACTCCACTGTTTCCTTGAGCTGTGTGCCCCGGACGATGGAATCGTCCACAAACAGCAGGTTTTTATCCTGGATCAGTTCATGGACCGGGATCTGCTTCATTTTTGCGATCTTGCTCCGGTCCGATTGGCGGGCTGGGGTAAAGGATCTGGACCAGGTAGGCGTATATTTAATAAAAGCTCTTGCAAAAGGCCGTCCGGTACGGTTGGCGTAACCGATGGCATGGGGTGTACCGGAATCAGGAACACCTCCCACATAGTCAACCTCCATTGTACGGCCCTGGGCCATATCCCGGTCTGCAATAGCCGCACCGTTGCGGTAGCGCATGGCTTCCACATTGATTCCTTCGTAGGTAGAGGTTGGATAACCGTAGTAGCTCCAGAGGAACGCGCACATATGCATTTCCTCACCGGGAGCCGCAAGTTGGGTCATTCCGTCTGGAGTCAGTTCTACGATCTCCGCAGGACCCAATTCCTTTACTTTCTCATAGCCCAGCTTGGTGAACGCAAATTCTTCAAAGGATGCACAATAGCCATCCTCATTTTTACCGATCTGCACCGGGATCCTGCCTACCCGGTCACGGGCAGCAATCAGCTTACCTTCATCAGTAAGAATCAGAATGTTGGCAGTACCCACAATCACGCTTTGCGCGAACTGGATTCCCTCCATAAAGGATCGCTTTTGACTGATCAGTGCAGCCACCAGCTCAGTAGAATTAACCTTGCCGCCGGTCATGGCATCAAAATGGCCGCCGTTGCACGCCATATACTGATCGATCAATTCCTGGGAATTATTAATAATACCGACAGTAGTCAGCGCAAAAGTACCCAAATGAGAGCGGATCAGCATAGGCTGCGGATCTGTGTCGCTAATGCAGCCGATTGCCGCAGTACCCTTCATTTCATCAAAAATATGCTCAAACTTCGTCCGAAACGGCGCGTTCTCAATATTGTGGATCTTTCTTTGCAGGCCGATCTCCTTATCATAGGCCGCCATGCCGCCGCGACGTGTACCCAAGTGGGAATGATAATCCACACCGAAAAACACATCCATCATGCAGTCCGCCTTAGACGTGATTCCAAAAAAACCGCCCATTGTCTACTCCTTTACGCGAATATCAAGAAAAACTTATAAACAGTATTTTGGCGGGCAGCGGTCACAGCCGCTGTCCGTCAAAATCACTACTCACTTATGCAAAAAACAGCTTGTTCAAAGTCATGGGGTCCACATACTGACCGTCCTTATAAACACGCATATTGCCGGATGCGATCTCATCGATGAGCATCACCTTTCCATCCGTGTCATAGCCAAACTCAAATTTGATGTCGTACATATCCAGACCCTTTTCCTTCAGATCATCTGCTACGATTTTGGTAATTGCCTGGGTCATGGACTTCAGGTCATCATACTGCTGGGCAGTCATAACGCCAAGATCCACCAGACCGTCCTTAGTAACCAGTGGATCGCCCTTCTCGTCATTTTTAAAGGTGGTCTCCACATAGGCAGGCAGGTCCTGTCCTTCGGTACAGTAGTCGGAATAACGGCGGAAGAAAGAACCCACGGCCTTATAGCGACAGATAACCTCCAGGCCCTTGCCAAAAACCTTGGCAGCCTTCACTTCCATGGTGGTATCCTCCAGATTGGCGGACACATAGTGGGTATTGATGCCGGCCGCATTGATCTTCTCAAAGAAATAAATGGACATCCGCAGGTTCACATCTCCCACGCCCTCGATAGTCAGGCCAACGGCGTTCTCACCGGGATCGAATACGCCATCCTTGCCGGTGCAATCATCCTTAAACTTCAGCAGGCAGTTGCCATTGGGCAGTGCATAGACGTTCTTAGTCTTACCGGTGTACA